>JANMIS010000793.1:0-2690 GCA_031375925.1 Synechococcales cyanobacterium OTE_70_concoct_197_sub | reverse complement strand
CTTATATCGTCCCAAATACAACGCCTCAATCACCGCCAACTTAATCCAATCCAAGGAAAAAGTAGTTTGCCACTCTGCTAGCACCACTTGCAGTGGACGATTACCCAAATCAAAACTGTAGTGCTGAAGTAAAGCTTCCGCGTCGCGCTTCGTTAAATTGTCAGGCTTGGGCTGAGCAGTTGCCCAGGCGGGTAGCGTTTGATAAACCATTGTACTAACCAAACTGTGTCATTAAATAAGCTATGAATTTGAAAGTGATATTAGAAAAAAGTGCTACTAGAAAGCTTGTGAGCCGAAATCCTATTTTGAGTGTAAACGAATTTCCGATGAGTCGCCCATGACTATAGCTAAGAATTCCCCAAATCTAAGGCGAAATGCCATTACTCACAGGCGTCACTCCCGCACCATCAAAAACTTCTGACCCGCCGCCCCAATTGAAATCATTAATAATTAAATTAAGTGATCCTAGGGAAAGCGTCGGATTGTAGCGCAGCCGGACGTTGTAAGTGCGGCGATTATATTCCAAAAAATAATCTGTACTAATTTCCTTTACCGTGTCTAAGTTCCAAGCCGTTTGAAATCCAGCCCGAAAGGGACCATAGATTTGTTGCGTCAATCCGCCTGACAAGATCTTGGTATCAACGACTCGATCGAACAAAAACGGTGAACTCCCCGTTCGGATCGCTTGGGAATAGGTCATGTTGATTGCAGTATAGTCAAAAACAGGTTTTGAAAAATTGCCAAGCTGGGCATTAAAGCCAACACTAAAGGCCAAATTGTTTTGCCAATCGTTGCTGCTGTAGGCCGAAGTGGTTCCCGTCGTCCCCAAGATTAAATCAAAATAGGGAATAACCGGAGTGGGCGTGTAGCGCATTCCTTCAGTTTGAGTTTTGGGAAGGGCAATGCCTTGCCAGAGTCTAATATTTCGACTGAGAGCGGCGCTGGCCTGATAGCGATGCAGATTAATTCGATTGTTAGGACGGATGGGGTTGAGTAAATTAGCCCGATCGGTATCGGCATTGATATATTGATAGCCTAGTTGATAGCTGAAATTAATGCCCGTATCCCACAGAGGAATATTGGGCGAATAGAGCAATCCCCCGATCGTACTTTGAACATCTTGAAAGCCTAAAGAGTTATTAAACAAGCGTTTTCGGTAACTCGCTTGTAAGGCTAAAGTGTGTGTCCCGACAGGTTGAAGCAGTTGCAGATTGCCTCGAAATTGCCGTTCGAACTGAGTCAGGTTTAAGCTGGTTAATTCTGCCGTAGCGCTTAACTGCGTCCGACCGATGGAAGCCCCTAAATTAACCTTCGCCCCAAACCATTCATTCACATTGCTGCTGCTAAAAGCTCGTTGAAGGTAAAATTCGGGAGTTATGCCTAGGTAAAAGGTCGGCGTCGCAACTAGGGTAAAACCCCGTTCTATGTATAGTCCGCCTCGATCGCCGCTGTCGTAGCCAGGGGAAACCAGAAAGGTATCTTTTTTTTCACGGCTATCGAGCACAAAGCGATTGCGGGGAATGGGGATTTTTAGCCTTTGATCAAAGACAAGTTGAGGTTTATCTAAGAGGACTTCATCTTCGTAAATCGATCGTTTGCGGGAGGTGGCCGATCGGGCGCGCAGTTCAAGTTCTGGGGGCGAAAAGGGATCGTTGGTGATGCGAATGTTTTTGGCATCCCAACCGTCGGGAAAAAAATCCGCTGATTCGGCTTCAAAACGGAGACGACGGTACCCTTGGCCTTGGTTTGCGCCCTGTCCTAAGGAGGCAAAATCAGACCCCACAACAATGTCAGAACCAATCCGGGTATCGGTATCTGGGGGCGCTTGGTTGCGATAAATTCGATCGCTGATGGACCGTCCGATCGTGCTGCTTGCCGATACATCTGAAGGCAAAGGTCCACTAAAATCTCGGGTGGCATCCCGCGTCCCAATTTCGCCCTTAGCCCCGCGAATCGTTCCTTCACCTTGCACAAAATTATATTCAAACCGATCGCCCTTCAAGACTTGAGAGCCTTTGACGAGCGTTACATTTCCTTCTGCAACAGCAAAACGATTGACGAGATTAACTTGGATCCGATCGGCCTTGAGACGGCTATCCCGAAACCGCATAAATACATTTCCTTCTGCGGTGAAGATTTGGCGACGATCGTCGAAACTTTGGGTGTCGGCTTTGAGTTCCACAACGCCATCATTGGCTAGGGACTCTACGGGTTTTGGAAGGCTTTGAGCAGAATTATCGCTGACCTGACTGCTGGGGTTGGGAAGCTCGGGGACTGAAGCGGTTGTGCTGCTCACCAAGGCAGGGGGACTCTGCATCAAGAGTTCTGGAGTCTTGAGCATGTCAGCGAATGCAGCCGGATAAGGCATAGAAACTTCTCACCAAAAAAGAAGACAGTCAGGGTTCAAACTCTGTCACTTAACAAGAATGGCGATCGTAAAGCGATGTCATCAGAAGATCAAGTTCCTCTGAGATAAAAGCAGTACAAAGCTATTATTGGGCTAAGTTTCAAAACTAAACTCTTAACTGTCTACCACAATCAAACGTTTTTTTGTATCGATGTCACTCTAAACAAGTTCCAAGAGTAAACAACAGAAGTTACTCAAGGTCGCGTTGGTTAGGGTTCCGCGATGGATCGCTGTTGAGGAGACCAAAGATGAACATCAACACAAAAAATGCCACGATGACATT
>JANMIS010000739.1:0-1230 GCA_031375925.1 Synechococcales cyanobacterium OTE_70_concoct_197_sub | reverse complement strand
TCCTGCCAAGGCACTGGAACCTTGGCATGTCCGACGAAGATATCAGCGTCAAAGATCCGTTCAGCGATCGTCTCTTGCGTTGCTTCGATCAAATTCGCGTGTGGTGCAGCGTTTTGAATCCACTCGCGGTGTCGGTCCTGTGTTGGAAAACAATAGACGAGGTTTGTCACTATTTAAGCAAGGTCCCGATCTTCGAACAGCAACAGTCCAACCAACGTGGCAGCCACTCCATAGATCGTCGTGTAAACCATCACGCTTGCGATAACCGACCAGGGAATACTAACCTCCGCGTCAATTGCCGCTTCCATTGAGAAATGGCTCAGATTTGGGACGACCGCAGAGATGAGTTGGGAAAAGAACTCTATCAACGGCAAACCGCCTGCAGCGGATTCCACAATGGTTGGGGTTAAGTGGCCAAGCAGGTAGATCGAGAAACAAATCGTGAAGTTTGCCAACAACGAAAAGCGAGTTCCCAGAGCAACTGAGAACGATCCAAGAACGACCGCTTGGAAAAACGCAAGCGCCAACCCCGGAATCGTTTGCATCATTTCTTGGTGACATTGTTGCCAAACGGGTTGTTCCAATGAGTTCTCTCGAGCCTCGTAGATCGGCTTGTACGCAACTGAAAACAGCTCAAACGTCCCAAGAACCAAAAACATCAGTAGCACGATCCAAAAAATCCCGAGGATTTTTCCAATGATGAATGAGCGTCGATGGATCGGCTTGCTGAGCAGGGTCAATGCCGTTCGTCCCTCGATCTCTTCGTTTACAGATGTACTGGCTGACCAAACGGCTTGAAAGGTGGCCGCGACCAGAATCAATGTGACACCGCAGTCCTTGAGCAGTTTTATGTCCTCGCCAAGGGTGTGAAAAGGCAAGAATACAAACAAAAGAATCGCCAGTGAGACAACTGTAATAAGTATGATCGGCAGCGGTTGAGATAGTTCACTCTTTGCAGCGGACAGAGCAATGGCAGCCACCTTGGGCGATACCGCTTGCATCAACATAAAGAGTAAGCCAAAAAGAGTGACAAAAATCGCAACGAGAATGAATGTTGTTGCCTCACGTACCGGCGGAATTGAGATCACCCTGATTTTGAGCGAGGCCGGGTCAATCTCTTGGTTCTGAGCGTAGACTTCAGCGCCAGGCGTCAATGGCAGCGGGCACTCGCTTACTCCCATTTTGGAATTCCATATGAGGGGCTGCCCAGCCTCAATGGTTTGTGGTTTG
>JANMIS010000711.1:0-2462 GCA_031375925.1 Synechococcales cyanobacterium OTE_70_concoct_197_sub | reverse complement strand
CCAACAACACCGCCCCGACCATCGTTCGATCGATTCCCATTGCAACCCAAAAATCCTCGAATCGAAATTGGATTGCAGCAAGTGTCGCTGGGGCCTGCATGATCGCAGCGGCAGTATGTTGGTTTAATTCGAACGGCGAGCCCGTTGCGTCCACTGTCAATCCATTGGTGCAACCTCAGCAAGCGGCCAATCCAAGCGAGAGAACTCTCTATTCAAGTGTTGAAAACTCTGGAAATTCCGCGACCGATCTTGACGACGCGGAAATCGTCTTGACACTCGAACCAGGCCCCACGATTACGGCTTCCGAGACAACATCATCCGACCTAACCCTTGAAGGTCTGCTGGCGGAACTGAGCCCGAACAAAGCGACTCCGTTTCGCCTCGATTCCTTAAACGCCTCATCTATCATTGCCGAGGTGCTGTCGCCGCAAGGAACAGACACGCAAATTATGCCACCTATTCCTGCAAACGGGGAATTGGGCGAACCGGACGAGGGGACTGTTTTAGCTGACGTCAAGGCAACCGTAGCCGACGATGGAGTCATCACTCTAGAGCGTCCGATTGAGATCAAGGCGGCTGTTTCGAAAGAGACAATCGCAGTCGGGAAGTTTGTCGTAGCCAAGGCTTGTCGATGCGACGTCACATTGAAGGTTACGGATGAACTTATTATTGAACCGATGGAACAAGTTTCGATCGAGGGAATAGGCAAAGCTCAGTGGAGGATAGCTATTGAGGACGAGGAACCCGAATTACTCGTCGAAGTTGCGTCAAATCCAGGTGCAAGATGGCAGATCGTGGCATCTGTTGGCCTTCGAGAGACACGCAATTCGCCACCCATTCTGATCGGGCCTCGCCAAGCTCAGAACGTTGGCAACCGTTTAGTCGACTATCGCCATTGGCTCAAATCATCTATCGAGACGCTGCGTACTGCCAGATCGAACAACCGAGGTCGTTCCGATTTCGACTTCACCGGCCAGATCAAAAAACTAGAACGGCAAGACAAAGAAGCGGAAAAAGCGATTGACCGGTGGAAAATGGTCGCGAGGCTTTGCCATTATTTTTTTGATAGTAACGACGTGCGATTGCAGCTCAATGCTGTTGCGAAACAATAGTCCGAACTGCACATAACGAACTCGCAACGCGAATGAGTCCGATTGTGGACTTTCAAGACTGAGTCGAGGCGAGCTGAAAATCGGTTCTTCGCGCCCACTCTTGTTTTTTGCAATTTCACAGAAGCAAAAAACGACGACGAGACAGTTGTTCCGACCCGGCACAACCCCTCGTCGTCCAATATCGCGTGGCCGCGCGATAGTCTTCAATGCGATCACGAATGAAGCAGCAATTGCCTTACTCTGTTGCTACCTCACCACCTCGCGCCGTTATCATCGCCCGAAGCAACGATTCCTTCATGGACTTGGCCATGAACCTCACCGAACCGTCCGCGAATGCGGCGTGAAACCCCTCTTCAGAGAACCCGCCCATCGTTGGCAATGGTTTACTTGAATTGTATTCGAGATCCTCCGGCTTGGTCCAAGGGACCGATGCTTTTGTTTCGACAGCCAAAATCGTATAAGCCGTGCCATCCGGTATGTTAGTGAATGTCCCCGCCTTCTTTGGCTGAAAAACCGTCTCTTCGCCAGTTAAAACAACATAGTTCGTCTCGGTCGAATCTGGCTTGGCGTCAGGATGCTGGTACACCTTTGGCATCTTGGCAAGAAGATTCAGGTTGTTTGGACCGTCCCATGGCTCATCAAAACGGTAGGCTTCATACAACTTGTTCTGTTCGATAAAGGGTAGGATCTTGACTCGCCAGCTCACCGGAAACTTGTGCGATGGGTTAGTCGATATCGTTGGGTGAGGCAGGACCTTGAATGCACTTTCGTGGTTGTGGAAGGCTAATGCGATTTGCTTGAGATTGTTAGCGCTCTTTGCACGCTCAGCAGCTTTTCGCGTTGTCATGAGTGCACTGACTATGGACGCGACTGGCACTTCCTTGTTCGGAATGCTGGTTATCATGCTGACGGTTCCTCCATCGGTCTGAATCTTTGCTGAATCGGCAAGCATCGTGCCTGCGGACAACAACGTCTCCATTGCTTTCTTCGAGTCAGACGGCATGATAGGAGTCTGTGGTTGCGAATTCAACGATCGCCCCAACTCTCGCAATCCATTCTTCAAAAGAACAATACCAGCTTGGCTTGTTTCTTGAATGATTGACGCCCCTTTTGCATCTGTACACTTCGCCATGGCAACAAGGCTCCATTCCTTGTCCATCGATACGGCTAAACCTAATACCTGTGCTTCATCCAAAATCGGCGACAGGATGGACGACGTAAGCATCGGCATTCGGCTACTCGGAGGCTGTGTGGCTAGTAACAAGTTCCGCATAACTTTGCCTTCGCTAATCACTAACAGAGGGCGATCCTTGAGATTTTTCCACATATCGGTTTCCGTCAGCTTCCGTT
>JANMIS010000707.1:0-2555 GCA_031375925.1 Synechococcales cyanobacterium OTE_70_concoct_197_sub | reverse complement strand
GCGCAGTGGGATGCAAAAAATGTAGACCAAGTGCTGAAACATCGATGTGCTTACTTAAATGGTCGATTTTCAGCGCGTTTAGCTCATTCTCATCCTCTATAGCAAATAAGTATTTATACTTGCTTGCAAAGGTGAGATGCTACCGTGGTAAGCGAGTTGTTTTGCCTGGAAATAGTCTTTGGCTTTGAAGGAGAGGGCTGTCAGTCGATCGAGGGGTGATTGGGAAGGTCGATGACGAGGCGCAAGTCTCCACCCATTTCGCGGAGTACATTTCTTAGCATTAAGAGATGCAAATCGGATTGACGTTCGATATTCAGGAGATCTTCTTTAGGAAGCTGTAAACGCTCGACCATTTTTTCCTGTGCTAAGGTCCGCGCTACTTTTAAGTCTTGGCGAAGCTGTTCATCAGCAATGAGTTCAGCCGATCGGACTTTAATTTTTTGACGACGATCGAGGGGAAGGTCATTGAGAATTTGTTGAAAGGAAATGGTCATAGCTAGTTGTTCTCCAAGTCTTGAAGATGTTGTTTTAACCGATGTCTGCTTTTTTGATTAGGGTCTGGTAAAAGCGTTTTTGATTTACTCCGGCTTTATCGCCTGCGACTAAGAGAATTGCACGGCGTTTTACGTCAAAGGCAAGTCGCCACACGCCATCGTTTGCGTCAAATCGTAGCTCTTTCATATTTTTGTACTTAGAGCCGTTGAGGGTGTCTACGTTGGGACGACCTAGAGCAGGGCCAAATTGTTCTAGCGCTCCAATTCTAGACAAGATTTCATCTTGGACCTCCTGAGGCAAGACTTGAAATTCAGGGACAAACAGTAGATGAAATTCGACGTTCCAATTCATAACCTCCATTGTAGCCAATCTTATGGTCTCAGGATACCTGGTGATCAGATCGATCGCTAGTCCATCATAATACGATCGTACTCCTATCAATGACTTAGGAGGCGGGTTGAGTCGATATTACTCCTTAATTGAAAAAGCGTTAAACCAAGGCAGTACTATTGGAGTTATTCTTTATAAACCAAGTCCATCAATTGTTCGGCTTCTAACTTTTCGATCGTATACGACACAATAAGGAACACCTATTTCAAACTCAATTAAGCGTTCTCTGACTTACATAGGAAGTCTTAAATATAAGATAGATAATCCAGAGCGAATACAAATCCGGACACTTGCCTATGTTTCACCATATGGGCTATTTCGCTCAACTGGAAGAAAGGGATCAAGAATTTACGTTAAACTAATGCCATTTCGTGTGTCATCAGGTCAGTACCCTACTTTTTGCGTAGATGAGCAGATCGATAAAGAATGGTTTGCTTTCTTTTCTCGCCAATACGATCTTTTCTGGGATGCTGCGGTTTCCACGAAGGAGGACGGATAGGTCTACTCCCTGTCAGCATGAACATTTAAACTCCCCATGCTTGGCAAGGGCTTCAGTGATCGCTCTCCAAACCTAACGGTTTAGACTTGGTACCAATAACCTGACTCACAACCGATCGAATTCATCAGGCTCAACACTTGGCACCTTAGCTAATACTGCCTGAAAATGATCCCAACTGCCTTATTGCGATCGACGTTGTAAATACTCTCGTTCCGTCCAAGCCGCCACCTGCACCTCCAACGCCTGATTCACCACCTGCTCGATCGACAGACTTTGCTGCTGTGCGATCGTCTGAAGCTGTTCCAAAAGATCATCCGAAACCTGTGCCTGAATTAATTTCATAGTTCCTCCACAATCTATAAAAACACCTTTGGCACAAAGCGATCTCTCAAGCTTCTCTCTTTTCAGCTTTGAACCAGGCTTCTAAATCTTTAATGGTTTTGAAACCCAGTAGAGCAATGCTCAGTGATTGAAGTCGATCGGTGTTTAAACCTCGCATGGTTGCCTCTATTTTGGCAGGTAACTCCCCAAACTTCGACTGAAGCTGCATGAATAGAATATCCAGAAGCGCTTCTTCAATAGTTTCAGCCTTCACCTCTTGATAAAATCGAGTCTGTTTCAATTCGTCGATTGTGTAATTCAGCATGGCGTTAACCTCATCGCGACTTAAAGTCGTAAATTTGTAGACCAAAATGGTGGCGATCATTTCTATTATGCCATCTCCATCCAACTCTCGCTTGGCACGATCGGTCATCTGCCGTGCCTGAGCGATCGCCTCATCCCCTTCCAGGATTGTCAGAACGAGGAGCGCAATCCCCAATCGAAGCTGTTCAATGTTTCCAATTTCATCTAGGTAGATGGGTAGGATCCGTCCGCTGTGGAAAAGTTCGAGTGGAACTTTAGTGGTCGGTTGTTCGATCGATCGCGTCGGGTAAAGGGCGATCGCCTGCCAGTCGTTAAATTGTTCGGTATTTCGATAGGTGTAGATTCCGATTTCGCTGAACATTCGTTCGTAGAGCTTCAGATCGGGCTGCATCTGAATTTCGCTAAATATAACGGTGCCGCGATCGTTGGGAGGAATGAGAACCCCATCAATGCGAAAGCTAGTTTCTTTCACTTCGATCGATTCAAATCGATAGCCTTCTGGATTCTGCGGCGGCGTTGGGAGGAG
>JANMIS010000668.1:0-6009 GCA_031375925.1 Synechococcales cyanobacterium OTE_70_concoct_197_sub | reverse complement strand
TAGTTCTTCGCGCTGAACTCCCTGGTCTTGAAGCTCAAGACCTCGACATTCAAGTCACTCGCGAAACCGTCTCCATCAAGGGCATCAAACCATCGCCGTTTGCAATAGCCCCAACTGTAGAGGCCACAGAGGCCTCATCGGAAGCAGCACCAGAAGCGCCCGTTGCTGAAAATGCAGACACATCCGTCGCTGCACCGCACCTGTACCGATCGGAATTTCGCTACGGCGCATTCCACCGGGTCGTTGAGCTTCCTGTGGAAGTGGATCCTGACCAAGTGGTCGCTGACTTTAAGCAAGGCATCCTGACCTTGACTTTACCAAAGCTGCACCACGATCGTCATAGAGCCGTGAAAGTCGCACTGTAGGGCGAACCCAGCCGACCGTCCTGATCTCGGGACGGTCTCGGTTCGGTAAATACCCCTTCATCAAAACCCCACACCCAGACACCATATTAGGGTTAAGGAGTGTATTGTCAAACATCAGTCAAGTCATTGGCGTTTGTGGCAATCTCCGGTGTGACTGGTGCGAATTTCCCACGTAGCACCTACTTCTCATCTCATCAAAACTGAAGCGTCGGCTCAGCCCGCACAATTCAGTCCCTCTCAAAAATGTAACTGGACAGTCTTTTAAGGAGTCGAATTAAGTCTCATGGGAAAAGTAGTTGGAATTGACTTAGGAACCACAAACTCATGTGTTGCAGTGATGGAAGGCGGAAAGCCTACCGTTATCGCTAACGCGGAAGGTCTTCGCACCACACCATCGGTTGTTGGATTTGCAAAGAACGGCGATCGTCTCGTCGGTCAGATTGCCAAGCGCCAAGCCGTCATGAACCCCGAAAATACGTTTTATTCGGTCAAGCGCTTCATCGGGCGGCGTTTTGAGGAAGTCTCTAACGACACTACAGATGTGCCTTACAAGGTCGTCAACAGCGGCGGAAACGTCCGTCTTGACTGTACTGCTCAAGGCAAGCAATTCGCTCCCGAAGAAATCTCCGCTCAGGTTCTTCGTAAGCTAAAAGACGACGCGAGCAAATACCTCGGTCAAGAAGTCACGCAAGCGGTCATCACTGTTCCGGCTTACTTTAATGACTCCCAGCGTCAAGCGACTAAGGATGCAGGCAAAATCGCAGGTCTCGAAGTCCTGCGGATCATCAACGAGCCAACCTCCGCATCTCTAGCCTACGGTCTGGATAAAAAAGCTAACGAAGTCATTCTTGTATTTGACTTAGGCGGCGGTACGTTTGACGTTTCGATTTTGGAAATCGGCGATGGTGTCTTTGAAGTAATGTCCACTTCGGGTGACGCACACTTGGGTGGTGACGACTTCGACAAGAAGATCGTGGACTACATGGCCGAAGAGTTCCGCAAGGCAGAAGGCATCGACCTTCGCAAAGATAAGCAGGCTCTACAACGTCTGACCGAAGCTGCTGAAAAAGCCAAGATTGAACTATCTAGCGTGTCGCAATCCGACATCAACCTGCCCTTTATTACGGCAACGCAAGATGGTCCCAAGCATTTGGAACTTTCCTTGACTCGTGCGAAGTTTGAAGAGTTGGTTGCGGACTTGATCGATCGTTGCCGCATCCCCGTTGAGAAAGCCCTCGCTGATGCCAAGATCTCCAAGGATCGGATCAACGAAGTGGTTCTCGTGGGTGGTTCTATCCGGATTCCGGCGGTCAAGCAGCTTGTCAAAAACTTATTGGGCAAAGAGCCTAACGAAAGCGTTAACCCTGACGAAGTGGTCGCCCTCGGCGCTGCTATTCAAGGTGGTGTGCTGTCCGGGGAACAAGGAACCGAAGGGCTGCTGTTGCTCGACGTGACCCCGCTCTCCCTCGGTGTAGAAACTCTTGGTGGCGTGATGACGAAGATCATTACCCGCAACACCACGATTCCGACCAAGAAATCGGAAACCTTCTCCACCGCCGTAGATGGCCAGTCCAATGTGGAAATCCACGTCCTTCAGGGCGAACGGGAAATGACCACGGACAACAAGAGTCTCGGTCAGTTCAAGCTTGATGGAATCCCAGCAGCTCCTCGCGGCGTTCCTCAGATCGAAGTCACCTTCGACATTGATGCAAACGGGATCCTTAGCGTCACTGCGAAGGACAAGGGCACAGGCAAAGAGCAAACCATCAGCATCACAGGCGCGTCCACTCTGGACAAAACCGAAGTTGAGAAGATGGTCCGCGATGCTGAAATGAACTCGTCTAGTGACAAAGAGAAGCGCGATCGAATTGACTTGAAAAACCAAGCAGATTCCCTAGCGTATCAAGCTGAGAAGCAAATGAATGACCTAGGCGATAAGGTCACGGCAGACGATAAAACCAAAATCGAAGGTCTGGTTAAAGAACTGCGCGATGTCATCCAAGCTGAAAACTTTGATGCGATCGGTACCAAAAAGACCGAACTCGAACAAGCGCTGTACCAAATTAGTTCTAACGTCTACCAGCAAGCAGGAGCAGAAGGCGCACCTGAAGCGGGAGCAGACGCAGGTGGCACAGCACCAGACGGCGACGATGTGATCGATGCTGATTACACTGAAACCAAATAGGTTTAGTTAGGTAGTAAATTAAAAAGCGGGGATCTTAATTCAAGATCTCCGCTTTTTAATTGGGAATTATGGCTTTGCCCTTAGCTTCGATCGTTCACACAGCCACCAACCGATCGCAATTCCCACAAAGCTTGCCACCAGATCCCCTAGGTCAAAGGTCCGATTTGGCGAGAGGGATTGTGCAAACTCTTCCACAACCGTAAAGATTCCAAACAACGCAGGAAACATGGGAATGCGTCGCCAAACCGATCGAAAATCAAGAACCCGATGGCCCACAAACGTTGCAATGCCATACAAAATCACATGGGCCGCCTTATCATTCGCCGTCAAAAATCCGGGCAGTTTCCCCTGATAGGCCAGCCACAAGATCACCCCAAACACCACTAAATACAAGAATCCTAAAATTTGCCATCGACGCTGCGTTGTCATCAAAATCTATCCCTAAATTGAACGGTCATCTTGATTCATGCAGTCGGACGATCGGAGCTTATGCAGCCAAACTGCCCCATCAAGGCTTCTGTACGATTTCCAATCGCGATCGGCTATTGATTAAGCGATCGACCCAAGCCTCAAAGTGTTTACGATTTTCGCTCTGAGCTTTGGGATCAGTGCTATCTAATGGATGAGGCGCAAGGCCCAACATCGCCGCACTGGTGACGCAAAACATAGATTTTTGGAAACTCACAATAGATTTCACACTTAGATCTGATTCGCCACGGCCAAAGGTCCGATAGTAAGCCATCAAATACTCTGGCATATATCGCACCAAATCCCGCGCCAACAGACTGGGTGGAACGCCCGCACTCCCCGCTGGAATTGGGTCTGCATACAGCGCACCATATATAAATTCTCCCTGCTCTGCTGGTAGTTGCTGAGCTTGGGCGTTATAGGAGAGGATTCCCATGAAGGGCAACGATCGAAAGAACACCGCTTCCACGTAGGGAATTGCCGTATCGACTAGAAATGTTAATCCCACAGACTTCGGAATCAAATCGTAAGTCTCACCGTTAATGTCAACGCTATAGTAAATGGGGTCAGCCGCTGCACTAACCAAACCATCTTTCACATGATGAATGACATCACGAATGACTTTGATCTCACCTTTGTGATAGCGATCGGCTAACGTTAAAAACATATCTGCCATGATATTCCAGAATTGTCCAAGCGCTCGGTAGTAGCACATTTGACGAACTTGTTCGAGGAGAAATTCAGACGAGATTTTATTAAACCCCTGAATCAAAATATTACCTTTTGTCTTCGCCTCGATCGCACGATTCGCTAGTTCAATAAATTCCGACGTATCAAGATAAGCATCTAACCCACCACCGCCGTGGTACATCATGCCATTCATGCAGTATTCGCTGAACTCGTAGTTGATCCGATCGTGCTGCCAATGCTTCAGCAAACGCTTAAATGTCACATCACCATTCATATATTTAAAAAATGGGAACAATACTAAGAACTGCTGGTCAGCAATGTAGCGAAGATTGATTTGGTAATCGTTAATCACATGACCATAACTCTCCAAAATCCCCATCACTTCCAATAGATTAATCTCAGACTCCGGCAACAATCCATCGCCCTGAGTTAGTCGTTGCAAGATTGCTTCAAAGGGGTGCGTAGTATTTGAAGTCGGCGATGTAGTCGGCATAGTAAACCAAAACGTGTATTCAAAAATAATTTTCAAAGCCCTCAGAATTGGGAGGCCAGTGGGCGGTTCATCAGTGGGTTTGCGACAATGCGATCGTCGTCACCTCAGTCCACCGCGAGAGCCAATGGGGATTCAACCCCAGCACCACCACGAGCACCGCCAACGCAAACCCTGGAAAACGCTCACCCCATGTCACCACAGGCAAATCATAAAACTGCTCCGGCAACCGACCAAAGAACGTCCGGTTTACTAATAATAGAAAATAAACCGCCGTCAGTCCCGTCCCCACCAAGCACAGTAATGTCTGTATTGGATAAGCCGCAAAACTGCCTCGGAAAATCAGGAACTCAGAAATAAATCCCACCATTCCCGGCATCCCCGCCGAAGCCATCACCGCTAACACCATTAGAGCACCCACGATCGGCAACCCCCGTTCTGGATTCAACAAGCCCCGCAGCACCGTAATATCACGGGTTCCCGTCTTTTTATACACTAGCCCAACTAATACAAACAACAACCCAGAAATTAATCCATGGGCGATCATTTGAAACAACGCACCCACCATCGCTACCGGAGTCGCAGCAGCAGCGGCCAGCAGCACAAATCCCATGTGGCCGATCGAACTGTAAGCCACCATTTTCTTCATATCCGTCTGAGCGATCGCCGCCAACGCGCCAAACAACACACTCACCACCGCCCAACTCGCAAACCAAGGAGCCGCCACCACCCAAGCCTCAGGAAACAAACAAAGCCCAAACCGCAGCAATCCATAGGTTCCAAGCTTTAGCAATACCCCAGCCAGCAATACTGAAATCGGAGTCGAAGCCTCAACGTGGGCATCAGGCAACCAAGTATGAAATGGGAAAAGCGGAATTTTAATCCCAAATCCAATGACGATCGCCCCCAAAAGCAAAAGCTGCGAACCCATGGGCAACCCCTGACTCAGCAACGGATTGTATTCAAACGAAGTCGAGCCACTGAGCCAGGTCAACCCGAGAAAACCCGCTAGCACAAGGATTCCAGAAATAGCGGTATAAATCAAAAACTTCGTTCCAGCATAGCCCCGCCTTGGGCCGCCCCAAATGCTAATCAGCAAATACAGCGGGATCAACTCCAATTCATAAAACAAGAAAAACAGCAACAAATTATGCGCTAAAAAGGCTCCGACTACGCCGCTATTGAGCAAGAAAATCATTGCATAGTAAAACTTAGGACGCATCACTGCTGGGTCGGTAATATATACCGCCACAAATGTCAGCAAACCATTCAGCACCAATAGCGGCAAAGACAGCCCATCCACGCCCAATCGATAGTCCAATCCTAACTCTGATATCCAAGGCAGGTTTTCAGTGAATTGCAACCCTGCAACAGACACATCAAACTTTGCCATCAACACAATGGTCAAGCCAAACAACAAACCCGACACTGACAACGCTAGGGTTTTGATCTGCTTTGGATTTAGAGGTAACAGGCCGACGACGATCGCCATTACCATCGGAATCAAGATCAACGCACTCAAGAACATCTCAAATCTCCTATTTAAAAATCCCCACGATTCAAACTGAACCTAAAGAGCAGGCACAATCAATTTCGACCAAGACAGAAATAGCCCGATCGCGCTCACCCCGATCAAAATAGTCAGCATATAAGCCTGTGATTTGCCCGACGAACTGTACTTCAGCCCCTCTCCACTAAAGAGCGAAACCAAACCCACCAGATTCACCGCGCCATCGACCACATAGCGATCGAACCAAGACGTAAAAACTGAAAGACCACTCACCGCCCAAACCACCGTCACCTTATAAAAT
>JANMIS010000570.1:0-4182 GCA_031375925.1 Synechococcales cyanobacterium OTE_70_concoct_197_sub | reverse complement strand
CCGGCGGCGATCGACCCACCCGAAGAGGGTAACGGTTTCTCCGATGTTGGCTGCTCGAACCTGTCCGCAATAATGGCTACGCATATGCTTAATCTGACTTCCGGCTGAATTGAAAACTTTCCCATTATGCCAGGGTTTGGCGATCGGTTGACACTTCTTATTAACCACCCAGGAATGCAGGTTTCATTTTATTTTCGTTCGAGATGTGCTTCAAATGAGTGAGGAAATTCCTCAGTTTCGTCAGTATTGGCAAGATCATTTCCCGATCGTCAACTTAATCACGTTGTACAGCATCTCCCACTTCTCAGGAGTATCAGGCTGCTTTCCTCGATATTTGAGATTGGCAAGCATTTGAACATCATCAGACGGAAGCTTAAGCCGCATTGCGCAAGCGACCAGACTTTCGGGAAGACCTTGCAGTTCATGACTCGATTCAATCCCATCTACGGCTAACCCCAAAACCTCACAGAGGCGCTGACGCACTTTCCACGATAGATTGGTCGCCTCACCGCGCTCGATTTGAGACAGATAATTTCTTGAAATCTCCACTTGCTGAGCGAGGTCGCCCTGGCTCAATTTTTCCTGTTTTCGCCGATCGCGCACCTGCAACCCAAACTGCACCGCGATCGGGTCAATCGGGCTTTCCTCGACTCTACAATCCAAGATTTCGACAGCCTTAGGTTTGGGCGTAGTCGGCTTCAGCGTAATTTTTCGTTTGTTGTCAACCATCCCTAACTCCAGGCTTTGAATATTGCAGAGACTTATTTTGTAAACCACAGTTGTCAAAAATATGGGTGACTGCTATACTGGTTTACATGAACTGACAACCACAGTTTACACGACTTCTCCACTATAGCAAAGAAATTTCAGGGCGAAACCATGATTGCTCCCCATTTAACGATTGCTCGGCCCACTGCCTCCGCCGTTCATCAGCCCACCCAAACATTACCCGTCATTCACCGATCGCTCCACCACTCGATTCGTCGAGCCTTTCGACTGCCGCAGGTACGCAAAAGCATTCTCGCCAAAGCGATCGCCTACTTTGGACCCGAGACCGACTACTTGCCCCGTCGTCAGCGGGTTCCAGAAGGCGGCAAATCCTCTAGGCGGTTGCGACTGTATTGGCGCAGTGTTGATAAAGAGATTAAGGGCAACGATCGGCCCCATCACAAACGACCCAAACATTTTAGAAAACGCATTTCCGTCTTGCAGTCTAAAGCGCTTTGGTAAATGATTTGATCTAACTCATCTCGATGGTGCAAATGCTTTGACCCAGCAAATGCTTTCCTTCTGATTTGATCAAACCCTAGCATCGCTTCTCTGGGAGTCTCATCCATGAATCAAACCTGTCATCCCGCTCAAGCTAGTCATCCCGCTCAAACCTTGCCGATCGTTGGCCGTTTTTTCTCACTTCAACAAGGACGTGTTGGGCAATATCTTTCTCCTAGAGTTCTCATTGTGCGTCATCCTTTCCGATCGCAGCCCGCAGATCTCCATTGTTTTGGGTTTGACCAAGCGAAGCCCGCAGCCCGCTTTGCCCAACATCTAGCCTATCGCGGCTATACCTTTGAACTTAAGCGCAGTGGCGGTTGGACTCAACAGCCCTATGAAATTCACGTCTCCCACAAGAGCGCTAAAACGCTTGCTACAACGATCGCCTTCTGGGATCGTCAACGCAAAAACAAACCCTAAATTCCACTCAATTCCACTAGAACCCACTAAACCCCAAGTCACTCCCCATGATGAAACACTTTGTTCTAAATCTAAATCCCGCCGCTCAATTCGAATGGGAACGCTGCTCACTTCACCATCCCATTACAGCAGAACAGCCCGACTTTGCAGAATTAATTGCATCTAGCGTTCGTGAATCTGTTCAGAACCCCGATCGATCGGGAACTTCCTATTTGGTTGCAGTGAAATTGGAGGTCGTTGTTTTGGAAAGCAGTGTTGCAGAAAGTATTGTAGAAAAAACACCCAATGCGATTCCCAACAGCTTCCCAAATTCGATCGCGATTCCGTCAATTGAATCCGCACGATCGGTTCGCAGCATCCCCGAACGAATTGTAGGCGTTGCCTAACCTTCCCCAAATAGTTTTCAAACCCATTACCCAGGAAATAATGATGCGTTTATCTTTGATGCAATATCCCAGTGCGATCGCCCAATCTGCTCAATCCCTGAGCGAAATTGATTTCAAAATGGGTGAAGTTCGTCAACATCTTGCCCGTCTGGAAGGCAATGCCGAAATGGTGGTTGCCTTTGAAGCCGCTCTTAAAAACGATAACCAACGCAAGGCCCGACGATTTGAAGTGCTGCAATCTAATCCTGAGTATGACAAAGCGCTGACTTATATGAATCGTCTTACCGCAGACAAAGCCAATGCTGCCGCCCGTCTAGAGCATTTGCGTAACGAGTTCACCATCACTAAACTCGAATTCCAAAATTCGATCGCGCAACGCATTACAGGATTGGAATCTCGTGAATTAGTCGGTTTGTAAATCAAACCGCTAAATGTAAATCAAACCACTAAACAAGCCGCGAAACGGGGGTCATTCCGTCAGCGGTTTGTAACTCTGGTGGAAGGGCGATCGGGATCTGGATGATAAATTCAGATCCCTCGTCTAGTTTTGATTCACAAATTAACTGACCACCATGCTGCTGTGTAATAATTTGGTAGCAAATCGAAAGCCCCATCCCAGTCCCTTGACCCACGGGTTTAGTGGTAAAGAAAGGGTCAAAGAGCCGCTGCTGAGTTTGGGCATTCATCCCTATTCCTGTGTCGCGAATTCGGATTTCAACCTGTTGGTCTTCGATTTGAACGGTG
The DNA here is from genome assembly GCA_031375925.1 of Synechococcales cyanobacterium OTE_70_concoct_197_sub. GTDB lineage: Bacteria > Cyanobacteriota > Cyanobacteriia > Leptolyngbyales > Leptolyngbyaceae > JAAFJU01. The sequence goes on along the minus strand of JANMIS010000570.1, from coordinate 1,360 downwards.
CTGATGTGAATGATTCGGTCAGGGGGTGATTCCGCTTCGCCAGTGTTTGACTTGAGTGAATCATTTAGCGCGTCGATCGCATTCATCAAGACATTCATAAAAACTTGATTGAGCTGTCCCGCATAGCATTGAATATCCGGCAGATCGCCGTAGTCGCACAGTACTTTAATCTCTGGAGTCTTGGCTTTCAAACGGCTGTCTAACAACATGAGAGTGCTGTCGAGACCTTCGTGAATATTGACGGATTTCATTTCCGCTTCGTCCATCCGTGAGAAAATTCGCAGCGATCGGACGATTTGTTGAATGCGTTCAGTTCCAGTTTCCATCGATCGTAATACATTAGTCAGGTCAGAAATGACGAAATCTAAATCTAAGACTTCAATGCTATCTTGAATCTCCACGGCGGGATTAGGGTAGTGCTTTTGGTAGAGGTTTAGGAGTCCTAATAAATCCTGAGTGTAGCTGCGGACGTAGTTGACATTGCCGTGGATGAAGTTCATGGGATTATTGATCTCATGGGCTACGCCCGCGACTAATTGACCCAAAGATGACATTTTTTCGCTTTGGACCAGTTGCGTCTGGGCAAGTTGTAGGGTTTTTAGCGTGTGGGAGAGGCGAAGGGTCTGCTGGCGCGATCGGGCTTCGGATTGACGCAGAACATCTTCCATGGTTTTACGATCGCTAAGGTCTCGGATGCTGCCGACGATAAACCGTTGACCGTGACGATCGATTAATGCGGTGCGTTTGGTTGAAACATAGTGACGTTTGCCTGTGCCATCGGTAATATAAGCCTCGGTGACTTGATCCATCCCTAACGTAAGAACCAAATCATCCTGTTCTCTTAGATGTTGAACTTCGTCCGGCGGTAAGAGATCATTGTCTACGGCTCCGATCATCAGTTCCTTTGGATGGCCAATTAACTCGCAAGCGGCTTGATTGACGAGCTTCCAACGATGACTGTGATCTTTCACAAAAACCGGATCGGGAAGCGCATCGAGGACTTGGTATAGAAATTGTTCGGAGGCGAGGAGACGGTCTTCGGTTTGTTTGCGATCGGTGATGTTGCGGGCGATCCAAAGAACGCGTGCGGTCCCCATGGGGCTAAGGATTGCGTTGAACCACAGGACACGAGCGCCGATCGACATGGCGTAGTCGAGGCTTTGAGATTGCTGGGTTTTAAGCGTTCGTTTTAGGGCTTGGCGGACGTTGAGGGCTTGATTTGGGTCGAGGCTATCCTGAATCGATCGGCCAATGCTGTCTGCGGTGAGCTTAATGAGAGGATGGGGATTGGTGGGGAGGATAACTTCGTAGACGCCTTGGGGGTTGACGATCGCCATGATGTCTTCGCTGGCTGCGATTG
>JANMIS010000545.1:0-2833 GCA_031375925.1 Synechococcales cyanobacterium OTE_70_concoct_197_sub | reverse complement strand
GGAATCAAAAATCAGTTTTACAATCCCATCGATCGTCCTGGGCAGACCATGCGAATCGCGCTTTGGAATCGGCAGGATATGCCGATCGCATTGACCACCGCAGCTTAAAAGACCAAGGCATCGATCGCCTCCCCAAAATCCATCTTGGGCCGCAAGTAAAAGAGATGGATTTGAAAGGACGATCGACCGATCGGGGGGATGAATATCGCCGCATTGAAGCGGCAAATCTTGAACAAGCTGAGTTGCTCCAAGAGCTTCGCCGCATTGAAGCCGAGCTGCTGTTGTTAGACGAGACCGAGGCGGTTGAATTACAGGATTCTGCTTCGACGATCGACGAGATTCCAGATTCTTTACTGCCGCTTTCGATTTTGGAACAGTACAAAATTCAGATGGCGCGAGTGCAAGAGGAAGAGCGATCGGCACAGAAAACACTCGATGAATTAGAGCAAAGAGGGCAACGTAGTTTGTTCAATCCTTTTGGGGCGAGCGTGATGGATTTGCAAGTGGCGACGGCGGTGGTGCGATCGGTTCAAGCCGATCGTACTGCCCTCGAAATTGCTGTGCAGCGACTTGAGACGGGAGAAGGCGATCGATCGTCTGAATCTGAGGATTGGGAACGGCGATTTGAAGTCTTACGATCGCAAGAGATTCTAAATCTTCCAGCGAATGTGCCGCCTTCCAATTCAGAGACAGATTCCCCGGCAGTGGTCCCCGATCGCAGAGTAGAAGTACAGGTATTTCTGAGTGAGGTTCAATCTCGGTTACATCGGGCCGCTCGTCAGATTCTCGATGATATTGGGACGGTATCAGGGAGCCGAAAACGTCTCGCTGAGGTGGGCAGCTATCGAATTATGGAGCAGGATGGTGAGTTGTGGATTCAGATTTCGGGGGCGGGTGACGTGTTGCCGCGATCGATTTTGCAGAAGGGTGAGCTGGTCCAGGGGATTAAGAAGAGCGACCTGGAAAATCTGGAGTACAACGCGCAGCGAGTCCGCGAGATGATCCAGGCGCAGGTCTATCCAACGGGGAAACAGCGCGGACATGGGCGAGACTGATTCCCGATCAACTCTTGGCCTTGTATTCCTGCGCGATCGCCTGAATTTGTTTGACCGGGACGTTGAACTGTTTGGCAATTTCAGCCACGGATAATCCCGCCTGAAGGCCCATTGGCACCCCTGCTATCAAAAGCTTTTCTTCAGCAGCTTTTCGCTCTTCTTCCTGAATCTCTTGGTAGAAGCGGGTTTTCTTTAGTTCTGCTTTAGTGCCTAACATGGTTTAAATTTCCTCGCGACTGAGTTTGTGAGTCGTAATCAACTCTTCGCTTGGTATTCCTTTGCGATCACCTGAATTCGTTTGACCGAAACGTTGAACCGTTTGGCAATTTCAGCCACGGATAATCCCGCCTGAAGCCCCATCGGCACGGCTTCACTCAAAAGCTTTTCACCTACTTCCTCCTCAATTTCTTGATAGAAGCGGGTTTTTTTCAGCTCTGCTTTAGTGCCTAACATGGTTTTGATCTCCTCGCGACTGAGTTTGGGGAATTTATGGACGAACACCGTTACGATCCATTCTAGAACCCGTTGCTGTTCTATGGTAACCAAGTTTTCAGTTTCAGCTTGCGCCAAGATTGCTTTAGCGCGGTCGAACGCCAATGGCCTTTTCATAGTGAAGAGTTGAATTAAGCTGACTTCCAACGACTGGTCCTCGATCGCTGAAGGCATCTCATCCAAATACACCAACTGAAGACGCTGGGTAATCAGGAAATCTTGATAATGGATGGGTAAACCCGGATCGAATTTTCGCTCGGTGAACAGCATGACGGCACGCCAATCGTTAACCGGGGTTTGGTCACGCAAGTACATGAAAATTTTGGCGAAGAAACTGGGGTAGACCTCATTTTTGCGATCGAGGTAGCCTTGAGCTTCGACGAAGACGATCGGGCTTTTGGGTGATCGCGGTTGCAAGATGCCATCGGCGCGGAGGCTGGTTTGCTTGATCTCATGACTGCCGAAGGTATAGCTCGTCCTAGGGATTTTTCTCCGAGTAGCTCGAATAAGAGCTTTGGTTTTTCTGAGAACAAGCGATAGAACAGGGAATCAGTTTCCATTCCAAACATCCGAATGGGTGAGCGATTGCAGCATATCGCGATCGCACCTCAAATGATTGCCTTGTCTTAGAACAAACGATCTTGCTTGTCTCATCCTCGTCTTATTCTATATAAGGTTAATTATATAGAATCAAAATATTGGAAGCGGTGAGAGAATATGCGGGGCAAGGGACGGGCGATCGGATCGGAGCTATGAACTGGGGGAAGGGGGCGATCGGCTAAACGCTATCAATATCAGGAGACCTAGCTCGTCATTCGTTACAATAGAACTACTATTGACAAGCCGAGATATTCTTTTATATTCGACGGCGAAGACCTTAAAGTAGTCACAGGTTGAAGCCATTTCTCTTTCCCTTTGTCTTCTGGTTCTGTTCTATGAATATCACTCCCCCCGATTTTCCAGAGGCTCTATATGACCGCATTCGTAGCATTCTTGAGTCATCCTATATCACCGTTGCTCGTACAGTTAATACTGTCCAGGTCCTGTCGAATTGGCTGATTGGGTATGCGATCGTTGAAGCAGAACAGCAAGGACAGCAGCGCGCAGAGTACGGCGATAAACTACTCCAAAATCTTTCAGCACAATTGACCAAAGAGTTTGGCCGAGGCTATTCTCATTCCACGCTCAAATTGGTGCGCCAGTTTTACATCTCTTTTCCGAAGCTGATTACTGCTGAACAGATTGGCTACGCACTGCGTAACAAATCTGAGGCGATCCTTGTGCCA
>JANMIS010000532.1:0-6044 GCA_031375925.1 Synechococcales cyanobacterium OTE_70_concoct_197_sub | reverse complement strand
CTAACGATCGCAAGTCATCAAACCCCCGCCGCGACCCGATCGTCTCTCGTCCCGTCTGCACCTGATCACCTGATCGAGCCGTCGCCGAAAAACGCATCTCAAGGTCGGACCACGTTTGATCAATCATCGTGCCTTCTGATGTGACTAAGACCGATCGCTGTGTAATATCCCCATAGCGCACCGACAATGTTGTGATTCGGCTATCGACCGATCGCAGAACTTCACCATAATGTTCGCAAAGCACCTTCTTCTCTGCTAGGGAAACATGACGCGGATCCCGGCTTTCCATCGGCATCGTACAAATCTCTTCAACGATCGGAATCTCTGCCATCGTCGTCTCTTCAGTCCCCACAATTCTAGCCGCCGAAATCGATTCCTCAACCCGCGCCGCCAAATCCTCTAGACGATTAAAACTCGAAAATCCCCAGCCACCCTTGTGACAAGCCCGTACATGACCCCCGATCGCCATGCCCTCACTCAAGGTCTCAATGCGTAGACCCCGCAGCAGCACATCCGATCCGTCCGATGCCTCCAAGCGAATCGCCAGATAATCCACTTGAGCCTTATATCGCCGAATCAACTCAAAGGCACGATCGCGGGCAGCATCTAAAATAATTGTCATAGCGTGGGGACCAAGGCGTAAGGATTATCACAAAAGCATCTCAGGAGGTTATTCTGTGACTGCTCTCTTCAAGCTTAGAACAAATTTCCTAAGCCCCACAACCGATCGCCAAATCTTTTAAGCTCAGTCTTTTTAGGCCCAATCTTTTAGGCCAGATCCTTAGAATTCCTTAACCGGATTAACTGTCGGCGCATTTCAGGGGATGCCGCCACATCTTCGACTGACTCTGCCGTCGCACTGACCTGAAGGGGTTCTAAGTATTCGTCTCCCCCATATCCAAACGCCTCTAAGAGCATTTCCAGCAGCTCGTCGCGATCGGTGGGCAGTTGACCTTCTTCAATCATCCGAAACTTCAGACGGACTTCGCATTCATAGACGCCAACAGTTTTGCAGGCTGAGTTCGATCGTAGCGCATGGGCGGGTTGAGATTGCATCATCATGTCTGCTGAATTGTCTAGTGAATTGTCGGTGTAGAAACTGTCTGCACAAGGGCCTTTAGATAAGGTCTTCACAATACTCTTCTCTCTCTATAGGCATAATCCGAAAGAAATAGAAGATAACTGACAACCGAAGTTCTCTCTCCATCACTTATAGAAGGGGAGCTTCTTCAGGAATACCGTAATAACACTCATTTTCAAGCGCATGGGATCCGTAAAGAAACAGTCAATAAAATTTAAAGAAGAGATAAATGATGATCGCTTCACAAAGCAAATCTTAAATACTGAGTGTCTTTTGAGGTGAGTATATTAATGATTAGATTGTCGCTACTTCACGCTAAAAATAATAATCCAGTCCGAAACGGTAAAAATCATTGAAGCCTAGCAAGCATCAATTAACACTAAACCTATACTTAAACTACATCTCAGAGTAAAATTCCGGCAAAATATACCTCATAAGATAGATGTGAAGCTAATAAAAGTAAAAGTTTTGATCGCACCTAAAATTCAAGCAATCACGCGGAAATGTAAAACACGGGTATTAATTACGACTCAGTTAAGTTTAATAATCTCTTTTTTCAATAAAAATCGATCGCCCTTTTGAGAGATAGACTTAGCTCTAAAAAATCAGACTGACAAGTCTCAATCAAAGACAATCGAAGTATAAAGTATTCCCAATCGTACGGAGAGGTGTTCTCAATGTAACGCCATACGTACTATTACGTAGATTATGAAGCGGGTTCTCGATTGAGCGAAGGATTTTTGTGAGCATATTGTGTCACTACGCCTGCTGCTCAAACCATTCAAACCCATCTAAATGGCGATCGGTTCTTTGCCTGCGACCACGGGGGCGATCGTATTGAGTTCCAATTCAGGATGATCGCCCATTAGTTGCTGACAGTTCCACTCGTTTTTGAAGAGCAGCACCGGACGCTCCCAGCTATCCTTGACCACCAGAGTATTAAACATTCGACCGACTTCATTCAATGCATCCCAGCCACCATCGACCCAGCGCGCAACGGTATACGGGAGCCAGTCAAGCTGAGTCTCAACGCCGTACTCGCCCTGTAACCGGAACTGGACGACCTCCATCTGCAACTGCCCCACTGCCGCCAAGATTGGATCCCGCTTGGACTCATCACTGGAGTACATGATCTGTACAGCGCCTTCCTCTCGCAGTTCAGAGACAGCCTTGCGGAACTGTTTGAACTTGGAGGGGTTGGGGTTACGCAGGTAGGCAAAAAGTTCGGGTGAAAAACAAGGAATGCCTTCGTACTCCAGTTTTTTGCCCATATAAATCGTGTCGCCAATGGCAAATACGCCGGGGTTGTTCAGCCCGATGATATCGCCGGGATAGGCTTCCTCGATCACTTCGCGGTCTTGGGCAAAGAGCTTCTGGGGCCGCGAGAGGCGGACAATCTTGCCCGATCGCGCATGGGTCACGGCCATGTCTTTTTCAAACTTGCCAGAACAAACCCGCACAAAGGCAATCCGATCGCGATGCCTGGGATCCATATTGGCCTGAAGCTTAAACACAAAGCCTGAAAATTCAGGATAGGTCGGTTCGATCATGCCTTCGGTGCTTTCATGGGAACCGGGTTTCAAAGCATAGTCCAGAAAAGATTCTAGAAATAGCTCCACCCCAAAGTTCGTCATTGCACTACCAAAAAACACCGGAGTCATCAGCCCTTCTTGAATCGCTTCCACATCCAGTTCGCAGCCCAATTCATCCAATAGCTCTAACTCTTCCTGGAACTGAGCATAGAGATCCGGCTCAATAAAGGACTCTAGACGTGGATCATCCAGTTCCACCACATTGTCCTTCGCGACCTTCCGACCGCCGATCGACTTCTCAAATAGATGCACCTGTCGCTTTTTACGATCGAATACTCCCCGAAACCGATCGCCACTGCCGATCGGCCAATTGATCGGATAGGTCATCATTTGAAATTCTTTTTCAATCTCGTCCAGTAGCTCCAACGGACCCCGCCCCGGTCGATCCATCTTGTTAATAAAGGTAAAAATCGGCAAGTCCCGCATCCGACAAACTTCAAATAGCTTCCGCGTCTGTGGCTCTAGACCTTTCGCCGCATCGATTAGCATCACCGCATTATCCGCAGCAGCCAGAGTCCGGTAGGTATCTTCACTGAAATCTTGGTGTCCGGGAGTATCCAGCAGATTAATCGAACAGTTCTGATAGTCAAACTGCAACACCGTCGAAGTAATGGAAATGCCCCGCTGTTTCTCCATCTCCATCCAGTCAGAGGTGGCATGACGCTGCTCTTTGCGGGCCTTCACCGCCCCGGCCTCATGAATGGCACCTCCGTACAGCAACAGCTTTTCCGTCAGCGTTGTCTTCCCCGCATCCGGGTGGGAGATGATCGCAAAGTTACGGCGACGATCGATCGCCAGTTTGAGTTCAGCTAATAGTTCTGTAGACATGGGGTTCTGTAGACACGGGGTTCTGGAAACAAGTTCGTCGCAGGGCCACTATTCTACCGCTTCCCTTCACCGGAATCCACGGAGATCTCTACGGAGATTTCTAGGGTCGGTTTATCTCTTCTTGATATCCAGAGAGAAATTTCACGGACTCTTCTCAAAAAAAACGAACAATCCATCCGGATTCATCTGTTAATGGAAAGAGAATTAAAGTAGATCTTTAGATATATCTGTGAAATAAAAATATTGGCATTCTTGCTTTTGTAGCCATCAGAAGTTAGATCGTTGTTCGCCATCTCGTTCAAAATCCCTCCTTGTCAGAGCTTCCTGAATTTCTATGAACAATATCCTGGATTCCGCTCCACTCTCCGTGGCTAGTTCCAATGTTTCTGCGCTATCGACAACCAAGATTGATCTGCTCTGGCGGAATCAACAATCTGGCAGCAGTGATTTTGGCTTGAATTATCTGTGGACCATGCAGGATACGGTGCAGGTGGGTTCTACGCAATTGTTCTCAATTCCTGATGCGAATTGGCAGGTGGTGGGGACGGCGGATACGAATCGGGATGGGACATCAGATATTCTCTGGCGCAACAGCGTTACTGGCGTCAATGTCTGGTGGTACATGGATACCCAAGGCAAAATTCTCCAATCTGTCCTCATCAAACAAGTCGAAGATACCGCCTGGACAATCGTAGGGGTCGCCGACCAAGACGGCGACGGTGCTGTGGATATTCTGTGGCGGAACCTCTTAACAGGGCAAAATCTTTGGTGGATGATGCAGGGGACAGAGATTAAAAGCTCAAAATTTATTACTCCTCTCGCCTTTAGTGACTGGGAAATCAAGGGACTCGGAGATGTCAACCAGGACGGCCAGATTGATATCTTCTGGAGTAATCGGGTCAACAGACAGATGGTTTGGTGGGTGATGGATGGTGTAGATAACTCTAGCAAGAGTTTTCTGATAGATGCCGATGAAAGTGGAGCGATCGCAGTTGGTACGGCTGACTTCAACAATGACAAAGCCCCTGACATTATGCTGCGCAACCGTCAAACGGGAGCCAACACGCTTCTGATTATGGATAGCGCGACGGTGCTCGATCGCTACACGATTGCCCCGGTGGATATGAACTGGGATATTGTGGGCCTTGTTCCACGCATTGAAGCGCCCCAGGCTCCCGCAATGTCGCTACTTGCGGACCCCTCACGACCTTCCGCGCCTGTTCCTGATACCTCAGCGCGATTCTTTAAGCGTGATCAAGTTTCGGCACAATCCCCCGATCGATTGTATGCCTTTAATGTAAGCGAATCTGGTGTTTTGACCGCAAACTTGACGGGACTGACGGCAGATAGCGATGTGCGTCTGATTCAAGATAGCAATGGAAATGGTCTGATTGATGCTGGAGAATCTACGTTGGCTTGGCAATGGGAACGGGGAACGACGCGGGAATCTTTGAGGCGCTTTATTTCAGCGGGAAATTACCTCTTTCAAGTGAGCCGCTATCCGCAGTTAAGCGCGCCACAAACCATGCAGTACAGCCTATCGAGTAACTTTACCGCGATGGCGGCAGACCCCAATAAGTTCAATTTATTGTTAGATTTTGGGGCTGGGACAGAGAGCCTTAATCAGAGCGCAAAAGATGCGATCGTTTCAGCCACAAAGTTCTGGGAATCGGTGATCACTGAGCGCAGTGCCATTACTCAATTCAAAGATCTCAACATCAAGATTTTGGGTGCGCAGGATGCCTTGACGACTTTAGCCACTGGAGCGCCCTGGGTGAGTACCCGAAATGACAGCCTCTTCTTGGTGGGGGGTGAAGTGAATCTCAATACGCTGCGCTTTGATATTTTTAACAGTGACCCGGACTACTTACGCTCCGTGATGATGCATGAACTAGCCCATACGCTGGGATTTGGCACGATTTGGGAACCGATTACGTTCCCGACCTTGGGCCGATCGATCGGACGATCGTTCATCAATCGCTCTAGTCAGACTTACAACGGCAGTACCTATGCGGGTTATTCCTATGGGGATTTGTTGGGACAGTTTGGTACTGGTCTTGCGGTGCCTATTGATGAAGTATATGCCCATTGGCGGGAGTCAGTTTTTGATGCGGAACTGATGACTACTTTTGCCGAGTTACGAGGGGAGGCGATGCCTGTGAGTGCGCTGACCCTTTCATCCCTCAGAGATCTTGGCTGGCGAGTGAACTACGGTGCCGCTCAAGCCTATGGTTTACCCCGATCGGCCTAAAAATTAGAGCAAATCCTATGCCGATCGGCGCACTGGTCCATGGCCGTCCCCAAGGCGATCGTAAGTCCTGTGATAATACTTACAAATGAAGTTTTAATCACACTTCTATCTCACACTCAGTTGAACTAGCTCACACACCTAGTTCTCCGGTCTGTCGTACTCATACCTACACCTCATGCACTCAAGCCGTCTTAGAGCGGCTTTTTTTGTGTAAAAATTTAGGACTCATTGATCCGGATGCAACAGTTCGGCTACACTACAGGTAATATACGAAGAATACCTGACCCTCGAC
>JANMIS010000502.1:0-13710 GCA_031375925.1 Synechococcales cyanobacterium OTE_70_concoct_197_sub | reverse complement strand
CCATCAGGAAGCGGAAAATCGACACTTTTACGATTGCTTTTAGGCTTTGATGTACCTGAGTCTGGGGGCGTTTACTATGATGGACAGGAATTATCAGGACTCGATATTCCCGCCGTGCGTCGGCAATTGGGTGTGGTGTTGCAAAATAGTCGATTAATGTCTGCTTCGATTTTTGACAATATTGCCAGCGGCGCATTGATTACTATGGATGAAGCCTGGGAAGCGGCGAAGATGGCAGGCTTCGCGGACGATGTTGCGGCCATGCCCATGGGAATGCACACCGTTGTCAGTGAAGGTGGCAGCAATATTTCCGGGGGCCAAAGACAGCGGTTAATGATTGCTCGTGCTTTAGCATTACGTCCGCGCATTTTGTTTTTTGATGAGGCGACTAGCGCATTGGATAACAAAACTCAGGCGATCGTCAGTGAAAGTCTCGACAGGCTCAAAGTCACCCGCATTGTCGTGGCCCATCGTCTCAGCACCATTCGCAATGCCGATCGGATCTATGTCTTGCAAGCGGGACAGGTCCTCGAACAGGGGAATTTTGAACAACTTTCACAACAGGATGGTTTGTTCAGTCAATTGATCCATCGGCAAAAACTATAAAGAATTTCTCTTAACAGCAGAAGAATATTCTGGGCAAGCGATGCACGATCGGTCGAGAGCTATGCAAGGGGGAGCGTTAAAGGTCGATCGTAAAATTGAATTTGGATAGCATCCCGGAACAAAACGTAGAGGGGTAAGCCAAGAAACTGGTAATCCTTTATAATGAAATCTAGCAAGTGCGATCGAATCTGTAATGAGGCAAAACCCATGGGACAGTATTTTCGGTTTATCAATCGTGATCGGCAGGTGGAATCTGAAATTGGTTTACCCTTTAATTTTGGAATGCCTTGGGGAAAAGGACTAGAGCGACTTTCAACTGAGGAGCTAAAGAAACAATTCGATTTCGTTATTCAGGCCAATGATTGGCAACCTACCGATCATATCGTCGCAGAAGGCGATTATGGTGAGACGATCGATTATCCCAATGCCAACGAATAAGACTCCCGATTGCTTAGTTATTTACAGGGCTACAGCCCTCTGTTCCTCTTTGAGAACTTTGTCAGAGTCATTAAGCTAATCGACCATCTTCCATATAAATGATGCGATCGGCCACATCTAAAATGCGATTATCATGCGTCACCATTAAAATGGTACAGCCTTGATTTTTAGCTAGCTTTTGCATTAATTCAACCACATCACGCCCTGATTTTTTGTCCAGCGCCGCAGTCGGTTCATCAGCCAATATGATTTTTGGATTGCTGACTAGAGCACGGGCAATGGCAACCCGCTGTTTCTGTCCACCGGAAAGACCATCGGGATAATATTGCGTCCGTTCCGCTAAACCGACTATGCCCAGCATTTCTATCGCCAGTTTCTGACGTTCAGCGCGAGAACATCGGCCATGGACTTCTAAACCCATCATCACATTTTCTTGAGCCGTCAGACTCGTATGCAAATTGTGAGCCTGGAAAATGTAGCCACAGGAGCGTCGTGCCTTTACTGCCACGGCTTTGCCTGCACCAACTAGCTCTGTCTCCAACATTCGCAGACTCCCGGATTGCGGCGATCGGAGTCCTCCCATCAGAGACAGCAGCGTGGTTTTTCCCGAACCTGATGGCCCGGTTAAAATGACAATCTCCCCGGCATCGATCGTCAGATTGATATCAAATAGCACTTGTTTTTTCAGATCCCCTTGACCGAAAAAATGTGTAAGCTCTTCTACTTGAATCACGGAAGAGGTTGTGGAATAATTAGTCGAGTCTTCTAGAATCATGGGTTTTACCTAAAAGTTATCGGCGGGATCCGCCGCCTGTAATCTGCGCTGGGCAATAAAGCCAGATATCATACACATCATGACCGTCAGCGAAAAGACCAAAATCATCCGGCTTGTAGTCATCACAATAGGCAGCGCTGCTGCATTCTGAATGATGGCGTATTGCCCCAAAGCCAGCGCCAACCCTGGAATAAATCCTAGGGTTGCTAAAATTAGCGATTGCTCTAAAACAATGAATAACAAATAACGATCGCGATAGCCCATTGCCTTAAATGTTGCATATTCGCTCATATGTTCATTCACATCGGTGGAGAGAATCTGAAATACAATCACTGTCCCGACGACAAAGGCCATCACCGTTCCGAAGGTAAAAACAATTCCAATGGGAGTCGTTTCCTGCCAGTAGGCTTGTTCATAATCCACATAGTCTTGTTTGGTCGTTGCAATGGTGTCAGCGGGCAGAGTTTGTTTGATTTGTGCTAACACCGAATTCAGATCAGCACCGGGATTGATTTTAATTAAGCCCAAGGTAATTTGTCCGGGGCTGCGACTGGGGAAAAAACGTAAAAAGTTCTCTGGACTCGTGACCAACGTTCCATCTGTGGCAAAGGAAGCCCCCAACGAAAACAACCCGGTGACTTGAATAGTGCGACGATCGATTTCTGTTTTGGTGGGTTGACCTTCTGCGACTTTGGCCACAACATCTGCATACTGACCTCGACTGAGCCGATCGAATAAAAATGAATCGACGGGCTTGAGTTTATCCAGGTTTTGATTCAATTCATTAAACGTAAAGGCAGGCCGATCGAGGCTTTGTCCCACTAGGGTGAGTTGCGTCCGGCGGCGGGTTTGAGGATTTTTCCATACCACTCTGGAAACATAAAGCGGTTCGGCAGATTGCACACCGGGAATATCTTTAATTTGATAGAGCCGACGACGAGGTAAGGTATCTGCGAGATTTAGATCACGATACTGTGCGCTGCGAATAATGATATCCGCATCCATGCCCCGATTGAGCATTGTATTGCTATCAAATAAAGCTGCTTGAATACCAAGCTGTGCAAACATCAATAAATCCGCAAAGCCAATTCCTGCGATCGCCACCATTAGCCGTGATTTACTATGCTTGAGTTGAAGCCAGCCGAGCCGAGTCCGATCGGTCAGGCCATGCCAAATGATATTCGGTGAAGTCATAGCTGTATTTCTCCTGTGACTTGGAGGTTTGTAAGCGCAGCAACTTTGGGAGTTGAGTCGGCATCAAGGCGAACACGGACTTGAACAATCCGGGCATCAATATTGGCGGAGGTATCAGAATTCACGACATTTTGACGTTTCACTTTCACCCCAATTTCTACGATTTTTCCTGACACACCATCCGGGACACTATCAGCAAAGAGCTTGGTAGACTGACCCAGTTTCACTTTTGCAATATCCGTTTCATACACTTCCAATACCGCAGTCATTTGCTGGGTTTGTCCTAGCTCGACAATGCCCTCACTAGCAATGAGTTCGCCGGGGTTGGTATGAATTTCCAAAACTCGACCATTCTGGGGCGCACGAACTTGGGCTAGATTCAATTGCGCTTGCGCCTGTCCTACTGTGGCGATTGCCCGATCGACTTGCGCTTGGGCGGCGGCTATATCGACCGATCGCACTTCTTCAATTTGGTCTAACGTCGCCACCGATGCCCCAACTTGTTCGCGACTTGTGCTTTGAATTCGCGCTAGATTGACTCTGGCCTCTTGGAGTTGCTTTTGGCCTGTCACCGTGGTGCGCGCTAGATTGGCTTTGGCCTCGTTCAATTGTTCAGCTAGGGTTTGGGTCGGTAGTCGCTTGCTGTCGTAGGTGGATTTGGAGACAGCACCCTGGGTATACAGTTGCTCATAGCGGGCCAATTCTGAAAGTGCGTTGTTGAGTTCTGCCTGTAGCTTTTTGACCGTTGTGGTCTGGGCGATTTTATCCCCTTCCCACTGCGCTTCTAATCGTGCAACGGTTTCTTGCTGTGCCCGCTCTTCACCGAGTGACTGGGATTTAGTTCTGGCAATTTCAAACCTTTGGGCATTTACCTGGCCGTCTTTGGCTCCGGCTTTTACTACCGCTAGATTCGATCGCGCCACAATCACCTGCTGTTGCGCTTCGACGAGGGCGGCTTGGAGTCGATCGTAACTATCCAAAACAGCAATCACCTGCCCTGACCTAACTTGATCGCCCCGTTTGACTAGCAGCCGATCGACTCGATTAGCGCTTCCTCCGCTATTGGGTGACGACAGTTTAATTAATTCTCCAGCGGGTTCAAGATATCCTAGGGCCGTGACAGTTTCTACCTTTGGAATGGTCTGTTGTGAGACTTTTGACGATGGCGTTTGCGATCGTAACAGCGTATATCCTCCTATTCCCAGCAGTGTTACTGCTCCCACGATCGGTAATAGCTTCCACCGTAGCCATTGTTTCATTTTTGCCATGTTCTGACTCTGCACCATATGAAATTCCTCTTTGTATTAATCAATAATTTACGGTTGGTCAATCCCTTCTTGCTGCCTCACATAGCCTGACAAGACCGGAACCACAAGCAAGCTTTTTAGCAAGGCTCGAATCTCGCTCTCAAAGGGCAACTGGACATCTCGACGGTTCAATATTTTCAGTAGACATATAATTCATTCAAACGTATGATTGAATATATTAAAACGTACGTTTGATTAAATTGCAACTAACTCGTATCTGACTCCATGGCTCAGGTACAACCCGGCTACTTGCGATCGATTACTATGGAAGAACGTTATTCAAATCGCGATCGACTGGGAAATTTGTGGCTGCCTCAACGACTCAAACTAAAGAACAAATCCTAACCGTAGCCGAGCGACTATTTGCCGAGCGGGGCTTTGCTGGAACAACGCTGCGAAACGTGATCAGTGAAGCAGGGGTTAACCTTGCAGCGGTTCACTATCACTTTGGATCAAAAGAAGAACTCTTTCGAGCCGTAGTGCGGCGGTTTGCACGTCCGGTCGTGGAGCAAGAGCTAAAGGTATTATCTGAGTTAAAGGAAAAAGCAGAACCTTTGTCTGTTGAGTCAATTTTAACGGCGCTCCTCAAGCCTTCTTTAGAAATTTTGTCGCGGGACTTTCTGCCGCAGGACCAGCAGGATATGCGTTTGGTCCGAGCACAATTTATGGGGCGTTGTCGGACAGAACCAGAACCCATTCAGAGCATTGCCTCGGGAGAATTTGCCCCCATCAATCAAGCATTTGTTGACGCTTTACAGCAAGTGCTACCCGAACAGTCTCGATCGCAACTCAATTGGAAGCTGGAGCTAGTGATTACAGCCTTAATTCAGGTTTTGATAGAAGCGGGCAAACCCAATGCTTTGCTCAAAAGCAACCGCCCAGAAGATATTCAAGAGACGACCCAGCAATTAGTCGCATTTCTCAGCCCTGGGATGCGATCGTAAAATCAATCCTATGAAACGCGATGAATTTAACTTATAAGGCTTTGAACGTCTCTGAAGCTTCATGAATTTCGACCCGACTAACACCGACCATCATCTCATCTCCCTAAACCTATTGATTTTGTAGCATTAATTACTTGATTTGGTATTAGGCTGCATAATTTTATACAATGAAGACCGATCGCATTCCCCCGGACTCTCATGACGCGTCATGCGTATCGCGGTAGACAAATAGACTAGCTCTGATTGACGTACAGCAAATCTTTATGTTCCAGTTTTTAAGAGTGTAAAACCATGGTGGCAACAAAGACTTCAGATAAATCAGCTAAAAAAAGCAAGCTCAAGCGAAAAAATTTCTCCAGCTTCAATAAAAAAACTGCCTTCAAACAGCTCAATATAGATGAACTTACACCCTGGAGCTTCACTGCCAGCCCCATTCCCGTCAGTAATTTTTTTCAAGAACGACTCGATCGGCTTAAACGTCGCTTTGACCTCGATAGCTGCGAAGAATCAAAAAAACTCCTGATTGATGCTGTCTGTGATGAAGCCCTTGAAAATATCGATCGGCTCAAAATCTGGAAAGGTGCAAACCTCGAAACTGATACAACCTGCGGCATTGCTGACTACCTCGTTGCTGAACGTCGTGGTTATTTGGAAGCCCCTTTCCTCTGTATCATTGAAGCAAAAAAAGACGACTTTGAACAAGGACTTGCCCAATGCTTAGTCGAAATGCAAGCCTGTCAATGGGAAAATCAACGGACGAAGCAAAAGATCGATCGCCCCCTTGAAATTTTTGGGATCGTCACCAACGGTAACACCTGGCAATTCTACAAACTTACCCCCAAAGGCGAAGTAAGCGAGACCCCCACCTATTCGATCGGCGATCTAGAACTTCTCCTCGGAAGAATCCACCATGTCTTTTACCTCTGCGAACAAAACCTTAGTAAGCCTTCAACCCAATAGAGTTACCCCAAGGTAAATTAGGAATTATTGACTATGTCATACAGTGAATTTAAACTTGAAACTCTGATCAAAGATTTCAATCTCACCCTGCGAGAAGTTTCCGATCTATTTACGGATGCTCCCGAAGTCAAAGCCAGTGACTACCTCACCCTGACGCTGCACCAAAACCTCAATCTCGCCGTTGCGATGAATACGGAAAAAGCTCGATCGGAAATGATCATTTCACCGATTTTGCTCGAATTGGATTAAACAGTAGGGAAGGCGTTTTTTTGTTGAATACGTTGAACTTCTTCGAGGGATAGTTCTGTAGCACGGGCAATGGCCTCAACCGCAAAACCCTTACCTAAGAGATCAAGCGCAATTTCGCGTTTTGCTTTATCGGCACCCTTGGTCGCGCCTTCGGCAACAATCGATCGATAGACGGATGATTCTTCCATGATGTCTCTCCTAATGATTTGACAAACTATTTTTTCTAATTTTGACTGTTGTGCGGGTGTTGTGCGCAAACCCCTAACCGCTATGAAGCCTTGCGATAAGCAGAGGTCTGAACCACTTCAGGCTGGGTGATCGACTGAGCCAGCGATCGGCGATACAAGTCACTTAATTGAATGGCAACGCCTTCCCAACTGAAATTTTCTTGAACTCGAAGTGCGGCCTTACGACGAACCTTTTGGGTCCAGAGACTATCGCTCAGCAATCGATCGATCGCCCCTGCAAAGCCAGTCACATCCTGCACAGGCACCAGCAACCCCGTTTCTTCAGGAATCACCGTAAACTTCAAGCCCCCCACATCAGAGGCCACCACCGGGGTTCCACAGGCCATCGCTTCGATCGCCACTAATCCAAAGGGTTCATAATGACTCGGAATCACACAAACATCTGCCGCTGTATAAAACAACGGCAATTGATCATGGCCCACTCTTCCCGCAAACACCGTGCAGTCCTGAAGGCCTAACTCAGCAACAATCCCTTCAATACGCAAGCGTTCCAATCCATCAGACTGCCCCGGCTCACTCCCACCCACAATCATGAGACGAAGTGGCGCTTCAGGATCCTTGGCACGCAGTTCTCCCACAGCCCGTACCAGCGTCTCGATACCTTTGCGGGGATCAAAGCGCCCCACATACAGAATTACCCGATCGCGCAGCGAAATATCTAGCTTCCTACGGGCCTGCGATCGAGAGATCCGTCTAAAATTGTCGATGTCGGTACCGCAGGGAATGATTTCTATATTGCCATTTTCGGAGACCAACGATCGTAAATGCTCCATTTCTTGAGGACTGGTCGCTACAACACAATCTGATTCTTCTAATGCCGCTTTTTCAACTAAGAGACGGGTGCTTATAATATGGGGCCGATTTCGTACCGATTGGTATTTCACGGCTCCCAGAGAGTGGTAAGTATGAATTAATTGTGCATTTTGAGAAGCTTTCAACTGCAATCCAATCCAAGCTGACATCCAATAGTTAGAATGCACCAGCGGATAAATGATGCCTTCTTTGGTCTGGAATGCTTTAAAACTATCCAAAAACTCCGGCATATATTGAAAGATTTCATCACGCGGGATAAATTTCTCTGGGCCTGCTTTCAATCGAATGGTTCGACAATGGGGCGTATGCTGAACGATCGTCGGATCATCGGCATTGCTTTTGCGGGTAAACATATCGACCTGCCAACCCAGTTGGGCTAAGGCTTCGCCCACATGACGCACATAGACATTTTGCCCCCCGGCCTCTTCACGGCCAATGTCTGCGGCAGGGTCGCCGTGATCAGAAATAAGCGCGATCGATTGACGACGTTTGTAGCGATTAGAAAAAAGTGATTGACTCATAAAAGGATCCAAATGCGGTTAAAACTAAAAAATCATTAAGGACGCTAGAATCTAACCCAGACCTTGATCAGGTTTAAATCGCTAAACGTTATAAATAGGCGGCTTGGAATAAGAGAATCGGCAATGAGGTGTTAGGGGATCAAACGTAAGCTTGGGTTATGGCGAACGTAGCCATTTTGAGCCACTCTTTTTTGAATAAGGCTTTGGTAAGCGGCTTCATAACCTGAGGTCATAGATTGAACGCTGAACTTTGTACGGACATGCTCTCGGCAATGGGCACGATCGATCGTCTTGACTTGCTCAACGGCCTGAATGCAATCGGCCACAGAATCACAAAGGAAACCCACCTCTGGCGTAATGATTTCTGGCGTTGAACCCATACGCATCGCGACCACAGGCGTTCCCGCTGCCAAAGATTCCACCATCACTAAACCAAAGGGTTCACGCCAAGTAATCGGAAATAGCGTTGCGATCGCACGGCCCATTAATTCATTTTTCTGGGCATGATTTGCTTCCCCTTGAAATTGAATCTGAACGCCATCAATGTGCGGCTTAACTTGCGTTTCAAAGTATTCCACATCCACAGGGTCAACCTTTCCCGCCATCTTCAGCGGCAAGCCCGTTGATTTGGCGATCGTGATCGCATGGTGAGGCCCTTTCTCTGGAGACATCCGCCCCAAAAATGCTAAATACGGCTGCTCATCAGGTTCAGCATAAAAATTGTGGAGATCGACATCAATGCCGTTATAAACCGTCGAGGTACAGTTCAATCCTAAATCCAACTCCCGCTGACTATCGGAAATGCTGATATAAGGCTGTGTTTTTGCATAGGAAAACAGCTTGCGATTGTCTGGGGTAAAAATGCCGTGCAAGGTGTGTAATGTGGGTGTTTTAACCAGTCTTGCATAGGGCAATGCGGCACAGCCCATATGGGAATGGATTACGTCAAAGTCGTTAGCACGATCGTACACCTGACTTAACTGAAGCATTTCATAAATGCCATATTCCTTGACACTACTGTCAAGACGTAAAGCTTGGGGATGAATGGATTTCAACTCCGCCAAAGTGGTTGAGTCGCCAGATGCAAAGAGAGTGACCTCATGGCCTCGACGAACAAGTTCATCTGTTAACAGCGAAACGACGAGTTCGATCCCACCATAAGCGGGGGGGGGCACACATTCCCATAGGGGCGCAATTTGGGCAATCTTCATCTCAAACCTCCTGAATAAGTGATTAAGCACTGCGCAGCTAGGTCGAAAAAAGAAACATTAACCGGGATGTTAAGAACGAAGCTACGCAAAACTTAGATACAGTTTGCATCTAAGTTTTCTCAAATTAGATTGATAATTGGCTAAAAGATATTTGACTTTGATGATGAAAATCAGGAAGGATATTCAGTCATATTGGGTAGACCAAAAATTCCTAATCTAGACTTTTAGACTCTTGATTTTCCAATAGGTTTAATTTCAAGTTCTTACACAGACAATGCAAGAATTATTAAATAAACCTAAAATTCATAATAGTAGATAATCCTGTAAAAAGGGATATAAGTTTTAATCATAGAACCCAATACGATCGCTAACAATATCGCTAAAAGTTCAGTGTTAGCAGTCATTATGGCGATTTAAATACGCCATTTATTTCATAAAAGATCTCAAAAATCCCGTAGTTTAAGTAACGATTTACACCTGAATCTGGATGTCAATTGGAAAATGATTAGCAACAATATCCTGTGGGGGGTGGTGACGCGTCAGGGTGAATCCCTAGGTCGGGAGTCAATCTTGGTACAATACCTACAGTCAATCGTTGTAAAGCCGTGGGTTTGAATATGCAGACTGTGATCTCACAGGGCCATGTTGTAGGAATGGGTAGTTTTAGGAGAGTGCAGCGCTTTGGGCTAAGGTTGCTGCTGATACTCGGATTCGTTTTGATAGTTCTCTTGGGTGGAGCTTCAGCATCGATCGCCCAGAGTAACTCCATTAACTACACCAGTACGGACCTGACAGGGCGGAGCTTTGTGGGTGAAGATCTCAATGGTGGCGTCTTTGTCTCGGCAGAAATGCGCGATGCCAATCTGCAAGGGGTCAATCTCAAGGGTGCGATGTTCACCAAGGCCAATCTCTACGGCGCAAACCTGAGTGACACCGATTTAACCGATGCGCTGATCGATCGGGTCACCCTGTTCAGAGCCAATCTGCGCAATGCAAACCTAACGGGTGCCACCCTGACCAGCACAATCATCCAAGAGACGGATATTACGAACGTTGATTTTACAGATGCGTTGATCGATCGCTACACCGTCAGTCTCCTCTGCAAAATCGCATCTGGCACCAATCCTATGACGGGGATCGATACTCGTGAAAGTTTGGGCTGTAAAGACTAATCTTCTTCCAAGTACCGATCGGCCAGTTCTTCCCCTTCCACCTGAATCGATTCAAATTTCACCTTGCCTGTCGCCGTCGTCTCACTATCGAGTTGGGGCGGCTTTTTTTTAGTGAGGATCCAGACGGTGCCCCGATCGTCTTGGATTTCGTAGGCCGCTTGGTTAATCATGGGCGCGACGGTGATGACTTTTCCCTTAACTTGAACAGACTGACCGAGGGGCTGATTTTGAAGATCGCTGCTGGGGATCGTCGCGGCACAACTGGTCAAAAATATTAGTAGTAGAAATTTAAGATTGAAACAGGTGGGTCTAAGAGAAAAGGGTCGGGAGAAGTCCATAACATGTCCAGGGTGCAAAGTAGCAGTGATGCAGGCGGCACGAATTCAATTAACTCAAAAAAGCAGACTACTAGAAAAATAATATACTTACTTGAAAGAGAAACCGTATCTTAAATTTTTTGGGGCGTTTGCAACTCTAGCAAAGCCTATCTGAGACACTGAGAATCACCTAATTTTCCCAGTGGTTTCATGACTGCCCAACTCCTTGACGGAAAAGCTCTCTCGACGAAAATCTACACCCAGATGGCCGAAGAGATTCAACAACTCAAAGCTCAAAACGGTCGCGCCCCCGGTCTTGCCGTCCTAATGGTGGGCGATAACCCTGCTAGCGCGGCCTACGTCGGCAACAAAGAAAAAGCTTGTGCCAAAGTTGGGATGGTTTCCTTCGGGAAGCACTTCCCCAGCACTACCACCCAGGAAACCCTGGTCCAAATCATCCATGAACTCAATCAAGACGATCGGGTTGATGGCATCCTAGTACAACTTCCCTTACCCGAACATCTAGACGGCGTAGGGCTACTGCTGGCGATCGATCCCAGCAAAGATGCCGATGGACTTCATCCCGATAATTTAGGCCGTCTGGTGCGAGGGGATGAGGGATTACGAAGCTGCACGCCCGCAGGTGTAATGAGAATGTTGGAGGAATACAAAATTCCCTTGAGCGGTAAAAAAACTGTCGTCATCGGTCGCAGCATTTTGGTCGGTAAACCTCAGGCTTTGATGCTTTTGGAGAAAAATGCAACTGTTACGATCGCCCATTCAAAATCTGAGGATTTGACGGGAATTGCTCGGGACGCGGACATCCTGGTTGCGGCGGTGGGCAAGGTTAACCTCGTCACCGCCGACATGGTAAAACCGGGTGCTGTGGTGATTGATGTCGGGATGAATCGCATTGCGCTACCCGACGGAAAAAGCCGTCTGGTGGGGGATGTGGACTTTGAATCGGTGAAGGAAATTGCAGGCTACATCACCCCAGTTCCCGGCGGAGTCGGGCAGATGACGGTCGCGATGCTGCTGTGTAATACCCTTGAAAGCTACAAAAAACGCTTTACATAGACGAGGCATAGACGACATTGGTAAAAAACAGACCGGAAACGAACAGAGCATTTGTGGGAAGGTGTGGTATTCCTTTTGAATAATATAAATTTTACAATTTGTCATTCTCTAGGCGCTTTGCAAAATCACATCTCTTTAATGATCACGTTTCTTTTATTATCTTAAAGCTGGGGACTCAAGGGAGAAAGTTGAAATGGTAGCAACGAGCGAAAAATTGAACTTGGAGGCGTTTGATCTCAAGGTTTATCTGGGCAAAAAGCAGCAATTGGTAGAGAAGGCTCTCGATCGGGCGCTTCCCATGCAATATCCTGAGACGGTCTTTGAGTCTATGCGCTACTCTCTGCTGGCCGGGGGCAAGCGGTTGCGGCCTATCCTTTGCCTTGCCACGGCGGAGTTGATGGGGGCCAGCATCGACCAAGCCATGCCCACCGCCTGCGCGCTGGAAATGATTCACACCATGTCGCTGATTCATGATGACCTCCCCGCCATGGACAACGACGATGTTCGCCGAGGCAATCCCACTAACCACAAGGTTTACGGTGATGCAGTGGCGATTTTGGCAGGAGATGGGCTGTTGGCTTATTCGTTTGAGTATGTGGCGAGGGAAACTCGGAACGTGCCGATCGATCGGGTTTTGGACGTGATCTGCCGCTTAGGGCGTGCCATGGGCGACTTGGTGAGTGGCCAAGTGGTAGATATCGAGTCCGAAGGGAATCCAAATATTCCGATCGAAACCCTGACCTTTATTCACAATCACAAAACGTCGGCGTTGCTCGAAGCGGCGGTTTTGACGGGGGCGATTTTGGGTGGGGCCAGTGAACTCGATCGGGGCAAGCTGCTGCGCTATGCCAAAAACATCGGTCTCGCGTTCCAGATCGTGGATGATATTTTGGACATTACGGCGACCAGCGAAGAATTAGGCAAATCTGCTGGGAAAGATCTCACGGCTGAAAAAGCGACTTATCCCAAGCTGTGGGGACTGGAAGAATCTCGCAGGCAAGCGCAGGAATTGGTCAATCAAGCTAAGGCAGAAGTTTCTGCCTATGGTGAAAAAGCCTTGCCTTTGATGGCGATCGCTGACTACATTACCGCCCGCAAAAACTAGCCTCAGAACCTCGCCTGAAAAGCTAACACCTACCCGCCCGAAAAGCTCCCCACCCTCATGCAATCCCTTGGCTCTGTCCTGAACAATCACGTTCTCATTGTGTCTCTGGCCTCTTGTGTCATTGCTCAACTCAGTAAAATCGTAGTGGAGTTGATTCACCATGGCAAATGGAATTACCATGTTATTTTTGAAAGTGGGGGAATGCCGAGTTCCCATTCGGCTTTAGTGACGGCGTTAGCGACGGATATTGGGTTGCGGAAAGGGTTAGATAGTGGGGAATTTGCGATCGCAACGGTGTTTGCGATCATTGTGATGTATGACGCGGCGGGGGTGAGGCAGGCGGCAGGGAAGCAAGCGAAGATTCTCAATCAAATGATCGATGAGCTTTTTGCGGGCGATCATCATTTGACCGAAACTCATTTAAAAGAATTGTTAGGCCATACGCCGTTTCAGGTGATCATCGGATCAATTATGGGGATGGTGATTGCTTGTATTTCGGAAATTGGGAGTCGTGGTTAGGGTTCGACTCCGCTCACCCTACGGAGATTCGAGGACTGAGCGGAGTCGTTCGCGTAGCGTTGCGTTAGCAAAGTCCGACATTTACCCCACGAGATATTCGAGGACTGAGCGGAGCCGTTCGCGTAGCGTTGCGTTAGCAAAGTCCGACCTTAATCAACCCAAGACTTCGCCATCAAATTCGCTAGCTTATAAACAATTCGTGCGCCCACATTACCGTCCCATTCAGCATCCCCCACTTCACATAGGTCATACCC
>JANMIS010000475.1:0-5312 GCA_031375925.1 Synechococcales cyanobacterium OTE_70_concoct_197_sub | reverse complement strand
TCCCGCCAGCCTAAGACCTGCAAACCCTCTTCTTGGGCAATCTTTTCAAATAAATCACGACTGCGCTGACGATCGGCGACATCGGGTGAACTATAGAGCATTCCCACCGCGTACTGACCAAAGGCAGGGAGTTCAAAGCCTAATTGATGGGCGACTTTGCGCATGAAGCGATCGGGCAACTGCAACAGAATGCCCGCACCATCTCCGGAATTGATTTCACTGCCGCAGGCTCCGCGATGGTCGAGATTTAGCAAAATGGTCAAACCCTGCTGCACAATGTCGTGGGACTTTGCCCCTTTGAGGTGCGCTATAAATCCAACACCACAGGCATCATGCTCAAACTGCGGATCATAAAGGCCCTGTTTGAGCGGAGATCCGGGCTTTTGAGACGTGGGTTTGGGAGTTGTAGTCGGATTCATGGGACACCTTGGACAGTACAGATGGAGCTTGGCAGATGGATTCGACGCAATACAATCCAAAAACAAAGGGTTAGAGTCAACCGATGAGAGACTCCAACCCTTGAATTGTCTAACGAGATATCGGCACTCTGCCTTGGTCTTAAGGAAAATGTCAGAATATCGCTCTAGATGTAACGAATTACAAATATTTTTTCGCAGTAAACAGCCAAAACTCAGGGCAATCACGCTTCTTAGTCATCATTTAATAACTATCGTCATCATGTCCAACAATTTTCATACCAAGCGAGGTATTGGCTTCGTTGAGACGATCGGCAATCATCTGTCTCCAACGAAAGCTCACATCTGAGTCGGCCAAAATATCTTGGGCAAGGCAGCGGTAAAGGGCGCTGGTTTCGGTATCGTCTTCACTGTCTAGACGCCCGAGATGGTCGTAGGTCATTTTTATAGAAGCGATCGACATACGTATTCTCCTTAGGAAATATATTCCGGAACTTTAATGCAGTGATAGGGAGCGTGTCTACACTCCACCATTTAACTCGGCAGCGGGGTTCAAGCGCTCTGAAATGGTGTGTAGGTTCTTGATTTGTAAGAATGATTGTTAATTCGTAGTAATTCGTAATCATTGCTTCGACCGTCAACTCAATCTTACCGAAGACCTTTACGCATCAGGACTAAATTGTCGCGGTGAACAACGGTATCTTCTCCCACGTAGCCGAGAATATTGGAAATTTCGTCCGATCGTTTGCCTCGAATTTTTTGCAGTTCTGTATGGGTGTAATTGACAAGACCACGGGCGATTTCTTGTCCGTGAATATTGCACAGCCTCACGGTATCTTCCTTTTGAAATTCGCCATCTAATCCAATTAATCCGGCACTCAGAAGCGATCGTCCCCGATGCTTTAAGGCTTCCACTGCGCCATCATCTAAATACAATTTTCCAGCAGGCACCATTCCATGGGCAATCCAGCGCTGACGGGCTGTAATGGGATTTTCCTGTGGTTCAAATCTCGTGCCGATCGGTTCACCTGCCAAGATTTTTACAATGTTGGCAGGCCGATCGCTTTTCATAATCACCGTACGAATTCCTGCACCCATGGCAATGCGCGCAGCAGATATTTTTGTTTCCATGCCACCTGTGCCCCACTTAGTACCGCCGAGCGTCGTATCAACATTTAGTTCTTCTAGGTTATGGACAATATCGATCGGTTTTGCGTCGGGATTAGTCCGAGGATTTGCAGTGTATAACTTGTCTACGTCAGTCATGAGAAAAAGCCAATCCGCATCGACTAAACTCGCAACTAGCGCGGATAAAGTATCGTTATCGCCGAACTTCAATTCATCCACTGCTACCGTGTCGTTTTCATTAACAATCGGAATCACGTTCAGGTTTAATAATTCTTCAAAGGTGCGATACACATTCACATAGCGATTGCGTTCCACTAAGTCTCCCCGCGTGAGCAAAACCTGTGCGATCGGCTGTTTCATTTCCGTAAATAAGTCATCATAAACCCGCATCAATCGCCCTTGACCGACAGCAGCGACCGCTTGTTTAATAGCAATGGATTTAGGCCGATCGGTCATGCCGAGTCTTGCACAGCCCACGCCCACAGCGCCTGAAGAGACCAATATCACATGATGTCCCGATCGCTGCAAGTCACTTAGGACTTCGACGAGAGTGGCGATCGTGGAGAGGGCGAGATTTCCAGTAGTGGGGTTGGTAAGGCTGGAAGTGCCGACTTTGACGACGATCGTTTGGGACTTGACGGGTATTTCGGGCGGCTCAGTCATGGCAGGATTACAGGTAAGGCCAACAAAATTCTGATCTTACCTGTAATCCGATCCACTATTTGCCCTAGCGATTCAGGTCGGTTGCAAACTCTAGCGAAATTATTTGATACCGACGCTTAGGTTGTACTGACAAGTGGCATAATCCCCGTTTTGAACTTGGATAACATAATCGCCTGAAGAGGTGAGTGTCGTCTTCAGGTTGGTCCTCTCCTCATTCATGACCATATCAAGCCGAATCAAACCATCCGCTTTATCTAAATAGAACACGTCCATCGTCACCTTACTACAACCTGAAACACTCGCTTTTAGCGTCTGACCTTTTGACGCTCCCAAGACGTATTTCACTGCACCATATTTGTTTAATTTGCCCTCTAATTGTGAGGACGTTTTTCCTGCTGCAAAACTGATTCGCTGCAAATTTGTAGCCGCAGGTTTTGCGGAATCCTTACCTTTCGCGGGAATTGCTTGGGTCTTTGTCTTGTCTGTCGTCGCGGGGCTAGCTGGCTTAGGGCTGGCTGGCTCGGAACTGGGGCTGGTCGCTACAGCCGCCGATTCGATCGGTGCAGGGACATTGATGGACTGTTGCGTTGAAGGCGTACAGGCTGAAAGGAACCCTAAGCTTCCGATCGTGAGACCAAGCGTGAACAATTTCCAGGGAATATTAGTCATTATCATCTTTTTCCTTGATAGCAATTATGAATTTGAGTTAATTGCAGATTCGGGTGGGGGCGAACATTCAAACATTCTAACTGTAGGAAGGATAAAAATGTTGAGATACTCCATTCTTGCGGAGTTGGCCTAGCACGATCTTGCGCACAATCTTGCTCCGAGATTATGCTTACGATCGCAAGGCTTTCGGAGAAACGCCCAAAATCCGTTTACAGTGCTTTGCTAAGTGACTATGGCTACTAAAACCACATTCTTGAGCAATGTATGCGATCGTCCAGTCACGAGATTTTAGTAAAAATTTAGCGCGTTCAACTCGTTGCTGAATCACATATTGATGAAGTGGCATTCCCAAGGATTGTTTAAAAGCACGACAGAGATAGTATTCACTCAGTCCCACAAGCTGTGCAAAATCTGATAGTCTAATTTCCTGACCTAGGTAATCTTGCACATAGTTAATAATTAGATCTAACTGTTGTCTGGATAGTTCGGGAGCAGAAGATTGCGATCGGATGAGACAGACAGAATGATGACTGACTAATCGAGCAGCCAAGGCAGTTGTGAGTGAGTCACGGTAGAGTTGTCCAGAGCTTTGTCCGGTGTCTAGGTCGGCACTGAGGAGTAAGCCTAATTGAGAGAGAATGGGGTCTTGTGCTTCGTGCTTTGGAATGACTTCGATCGCATTCCCCTTGACCATTTCTAATCCGACTTGTTCGACAAGTTTTGGATGTAAAAAGATCGCGGTAATATCGAGTGCCCGATCCCAGACGGCTTTATGATTGACCCCAGCCGGAAGAATTCCGATCGAGCCATCTTCAAAGCTGCCAGTCCAGTGATTGCGATCGTCTAATTTTGCCTCGAATTGCGTTTGATTTGTCTTGTTCCAAACGGGGAGGACGTGGTGAAGCGTTGTATATTCGGGCAATTCATGGCTGGGGCATTGTTTGTAGTGCAGCATTAACAGTCCAGGATCAGCCCTACTATTACTAACAAGGGTTGGGGTAAATGGTAGAATTTTGTGAATTTCCCCTAAGTTACTGGGGTCAATGAGTAGGGGATTGGGTATAGAGCGATTTATCATTAGATTCACCAAATTTCTAATAATTTGACGTTTTTAGGCTTAATTTCACGAACATAGTGCGCTAAATCACGGTTTAAGAACGAGTAACCTTTAACCATGTCTATTTTGTAGCAAAAATCTAGCTGGATCATAATTTATTTACTCTAGTAGAAATTCTCTGATGGCCAATCCTTAACGAAATCTTTGTTTCAAGTAAAAATGCTTGAGACAGGACTTGATATTTATTTTAGTAAGACGATCGGGTTTGTTCAGGTTTATGATTTCGCTATATTTTTAGGGGATTCCTTGTTTACGATCGCAGGATGGGATTATTGCGAGTGATTACTTAAAAGCGCTGTAGCCGATCGGTGGGCGAGCGATTTGATCTTCGGGAGATGGGTTGGGGGAAGGGCGAGAACTTGGGATCGGGTTTCTATTAATCACTCATGTGTCAATTTATTATCCGTCCAAATACTTAGAGGAAATCGATCGGCCCGTTTTATAACTAATGGGTGAGGATATCTCGTTTGTGATGAAACTAAGAATTAGTCATTCAATTACCCATCATTTAATAATGCAAGATCAAATTGACACGATCGAGACTTATAAACCAAAAATTGATGCCAATATATTGCAAAATCTGCATCAACCTCGACATACCCATCGGCTTACAATTTTTATCTTTTTGTATCTACTCTCACTGAGTTGTATTGGGACTCTTTCTCTTTTTGAAATTGAGTTGAATGCCTTTTTGTATTTGCCACTTTATTTCTTGGCTGCCGCTTCGCTCCATGGAATTAGTCTCTTCACTCACGAAGGCGTTCATGGTGTTTTGAGTCAATCAACCGCCTGGAATCGTCTATTAAGTATGCTTTGTGCGTTGCCTGTTCTACAGAATTATGCGGCTTACCGAGTTCTTCATCTGAAGCATCATACTCATTTGGGACAGACTGGAGATCCCGATCGCTATAAGAACTATACCCAGTGGTCTATTCTTGAGTTTCTCATGCATTGGGGGCGATTAGTGATTGGCTACCCGGTCTATATTGTTGCAATTCCAATTTTAGGGTTGCAGCAGGGGAGTTGGAACGATCGATTTTGGATTGTGCTCGAAATGCTGATGTTAATGAGTGGAGTTTATGGCATTTTGCAACTGAATATTGCGCCTGACATCTTAATTCATGGCTGGTTGATGCCAATGATATTGATTAATTTTATGGTAAATATTCGAGGCATGAGTCAGCATACTTTGTTAGAAAAAGAAGCTGATTTAGTTCAGGGGACAAGAAGTATTTTGACCCATCCGATCGTGAGATTCTTCATGTGCAATGAAAACTATCACCTCGAACATCATCTCTATCCTGCGGTACCTTGGTACA
>JANMIS010000459.1:0-3288 GCA_031375925.1 Synechococcales cyanobacterium OTE_70_concoct_197_sub | reverse complement strand
GGGCGTAGAGATTCAGACTTGACGCTTTCGACACCGATGCTGAGAAATCCATCTGGTGCGATCGGGGGTTCGTCGGGGTTGTAGTACAGTCCCATGTCGATGCCGAAAAACCAGTCCGATCGGTCTTTAAAAATGCTAGCGAGAATGAAGCTCAGTAGGGTTGCTAGGCGTTCTTGAAGTTCACTGTCCACAGGTTGTCCGTCACATTCAGGGAGTTCTTCGGCGGTAGGGAGCCAGTCGAGGGGTTCGAGGTATTTCAGCATGGTGGGTGCAGTGCCTCATGGATTTGACTTATTGTAGAAGATATTGAACGACGATCGCCTGCGTTCAACTTCCTACTCTTTGTCTTCGGTTTACACTAACTTAACGATAGATCTCACTTTTCATCATGCCTACTGTTCTTCGTTTTGAAGCATACCGATTTTATTTTTATAGCCATGAACCCAACGAACCTCCTCACATTCATATCGATCGTGATCGACAATCCGCTAAGTTCTGGTTAGAACCCATTTCTTTGGCTAAAAATATTGGATTTAGCGCAAAGGAACTCAAAAGATTACAGACTATTGTTGTTGAAAATCAAACAATGTTTTTGGAGGTATGGAATGAGCACTTTGGCAGTTCAGACAGATGAGCGGGTTCAAGATGTCCAAATCAGCGATGATTATCTTGCGGTCTCGTTGATGGATGGCCGGATTATTTCGGTCCCGCTAGCCTGGTATCCCCGATTGCTAAATGCATCAGTGGAACAATTATCGGATTGGAGCGTTTGTGGAGGAGGGTATGGAATTCATTGGGAAGCGATCGATGAGGACTTAAGTACCGAAGGACTTTTACGGGGTTCACCTGCACCTAGAAAAAACAATGCAGATTTCTAAATCAACCCGATCGACGCTTCTAACATTAATCGCAATTCTGTTTATTTTCATTACTCAAACCGTAACTAACGCCATGACCTATCCCGTTACCCAGACTGTTGACCAAGTGGATCTTTATCACGGTGTCAAAGTCGCAGATCCCTATCGCTGGCTCGAAAATCCTGACTCCCCAGAGACTAAAGCCTGGGTCGAAGCGCAGAATCAGGTGACGTTCTCTTATTTGCAAAACATTCCAAAGCGGGAACAACTACAAGCTCGTCTGATGGAACTATGGAATTATGAAAAGTATGGAATGCCTTCTAAACGGGGCGATCGTTATTTCTATTCTAAAAATGACGGTTTGCAAAATCAAAATGTTCTCTACAAAATTGAAACGCTAACCTCAGAGCCATTTGTTTTACTAGATCCCAATACGCTATCCACAGATGGCACCGTCGCGCTGTCGGGCATTTCCATTTCGGATGACGGTAGCAAACTGGCCTATGGTTTGTCGAAGTCAGGTTCGGATTGGCAGGAGTGGCGGGTGCGGGATGTAGTGACGGGGAAGGATTTAGACGATCGCATTGAGTGGGTGAAGTTTTCTAGTGCGAATTGGACCAAAGACGGTGCGGGATTTTTCTATTCTCGCTATGACGAACCTAATGAAAAAACCAAACTCGAAGCAGTCAACTATTATCAAAAACTCTACTACCATCGCATTGGCACACCGCAGTCTGAGGATGCCTTGATTTACGAGCGTCCCGACCAAAAGGAATGGGGCTTTAGCGGAGATGTGACGGAAGATGGACGCTATTTGATCATTACGGTGTGGAAGGGAAGCGATCGTAAAAATCTCATCTTCTACAAGGATCTATCAACACCAGACTCTAAAGTCGTGGAATTAATTAGTCAATGGGAAGCTGACTATACGGTGATTGAGAGCGATAGCAGTACGGGCGAAATCTTCTGGGTCAAAACGGATTTGGAGGCTCCTAGGGGGAGGGTTGTAGC
This sequence comes from Synechococcales cyanobacterium OTE_70_concoct_197_sub, assembly GCA_031375925.1. Lineage (GTDB taxonomy): Bacteria > Cyanobacteriota > Cyanobacteriia > Leptolyngbyales > Leptolyngbyaceae > JAAFJU01. Next base: position 1,420 of record JANMIS010000459.1, on the reverse strand, counting down.
GATCGATTTGGCGCATCCCGAGAAAGCGAATTGGAAAACAGTGATTGCCGAGACGAGTGAGACACTGGGCAATGTGGGATTATTGAATAACCAATTTGTCGCGGCTTACTTAAAAGATGCTCACAGCCAAGTCAAAATCTATGAACTAAATGGTTCACTGGTACGATCGGTGAAGCTGCCAGGATTGGGTTCTGTCGGGGGATTTGGGGGGAAACGATCGGATACGGAAACCTTCTTTAGTTTTACCAGTTTCACAGAACCCAATACTATTTATCGCTACAACGTTATCACCGACGAAAGTTCTGTTTTCCGTAAACCTGACGTTAAGTACAACGCTAACGACTACGAAACAAAACAGGTTTTTTACACCAGTAAAGACGGAACGAAAGTCCCAATGTTTATCACCTACAAAAAAGGATTGAAACTAAATGGACAAAATCCAACATTGCTTTACGCCTACGGTGGATTTAATGTATCTCTAACCCCATTTTTCTCGGTCTCAAACTTGGCTTGGCTGGAAATGGGCGGAGTCTATGCGATAGCGAATTTACGTGGTGGCGGCGAGTATGGTCAGGCTTGGCACGAAGCAGGAATGAAGCTCAAAAAACAAAATGTCTTTGATGATTTTATTGCGGCGGCTCAGTGGTTGATTGCTGAACAATATACGTCATCACCTAAGCTTGCGATCGAAGGCGGTAGTAATGGCGGACTGCTGGTGGGCGCTTGCATGACGCAACGGCCAGACCTTTTTGGGGCGGCGCTTCCGGCGGTGGGCGTAATGGATATGCTGCGATTCCACAAGTTTACAATAGGCTGGGCTTGGCAAGGTGAATATGGCGATGTGGAGAAGTCGGAGGCTGAATTTAAAGCGCTGTATGCTTACTCACCATTGCATAATTTAAAACTAGGAACACGCTATCCGGCGACCATGGTGACGACAGCGGACCATGACGATCGGGTAGTGCCTGCCCATAGCTTTAAGTTTGCGGCGGCGTTGCAGAAGGCACACGAGGGCGATAATCCAGTATTGATTAGGATTGCGACAAAAGCGGGTCACGGCGCGGGAAAACCGACGGCAAAGGTGATTGAAGAAGCGGCAGACAAGTGGGCGTTTTTGTTTAAGGTGCTGAAGATGGCGGATTAGTTGCAAAGCCCCCAACCCCCAATTTTGGGGCTTTGTTTTCGCTCAGATTCCTTTTGTGGAAGTTTTCAATGATTGCCGTTCAAGAACGCAAGAAAAGCTTTTCTAGTTTTACCTACAAGGAGGCTTTTAAACAATTGGATTTAAATGAACTGTTGCATTGGTCTCTTGAGGCTGAACCTGTTCCCATTAGTGATTTCTTTCGGCAGCGACTAAGCCGATTGCATCGGTTTAATCTGGAGAGTTTGGAGGGGTCGAAGACATTGTTGATTGATGCGA
>JANMIS010000452.1:0-3399 GCA_031375925.1 Synechococcales cyanobacterium OTE_70_concoct_197_sub | reverse complement strand
GTGGTACTCATGCTCGATTCAGTACACACAACGAGCAGGAGTGCGAGAGTCGTTTCAAGCAGCACGAGCCATCGAACGCAAAATGCGGTGGCGTTGCAGGGGTTATCAATATACTTTGCGCTACAGCAACGCGATTCCATCGGGTGTAACGCGAAATAGCCGTTCCGAAATCGGATGATTGGTGGTGTCGAAATCGTGAGCAACCGCTCGTTGAAGCGTCTCGGGTTCGTTGCGATACTCGAACAACATCAATGCATCTCGGGACGGTACCGCAGCAACGATGTCCCGTCCCAAATGTGTTGCCGCGATTTGAAAGAGCTTCGGGTGCAGCAGATAACTTGATGGGGCGCCACCACTTGGTTGCAACGCGGCAATTCCAGGCATGTCATCACTCAACTTCATGACATGCAATTGTGGGTCGGGGTACGCGGCTAAGTTCTCGGTCGAGATTCGCATGAGCGTCTCCAACGAAACCCCCCATCGTTCCAGGTCCATGCTGTTGATAAAGCGAAACGTGTCTTTGTTGTCGAGTGCAAAGCAAATCCGGAGATCCGCAAGCCAGGGTGCGCTGATCAAAAAAGCAGAACCGTTTTTTGAATCCTTGTGCCGGTTGGTTTTTTGGTTCACTTCCTGGATATACTTGCCAGGCTTGAGCAGCGGTTGAATTCGATATCGAACGGACTCCCAGGATTCCTGTCCGAGTTCTTCGTTCGATTGCGACAGCCCAATGGTTCCTTGAATGAAGTGATCCACGATCTCATCGAGCATCGCCGGATCGCGTTTGACCTGCGATAGAAGATTGTCGAGCGATAGTTCGAAATTGTCCGCTACAACCTTTAATCCCTTTACTTCAATCGTGCGATTGGGCAGTTGAGCCACGAGAGCGTTTTGTATTCGTTTAATGATTCGTGTCGCAAGCAACTCATCCTCGCGGCAAACTCGCAGCGAGGAAAGCATACGCTCGAAGAGAGGCAGATACGTTTCCTTTTGATCGATCGAGCAACTGGAAGAGATGCCGAGAATCAGATCGGCCCCTAATACATACCAGCGTTGTCCGGCTTGTTCGGGTTCGGGCCGGTCGGCGGTGAAGTTGTTGTAGATGATCGTTGGATCGGTTCGAACATTCGTGGAGTCCACTTTGGCAAACATGGCGGTAGCCAGTTCCTCCCATTTTCCGGACTGTTCGATGATTGTTGTGTCGAGTGTCAAGGGTGTTCGGAAGATCATCAGCCCGACCCATCCGTCTGTATTTGGGACAGAGAATTCGACCGACCCATCGGATTCTTGTTGTACAAGCCAATGCGCAGGGTAATCGATTTCAAACAAATTTTGCGGATGCTGAAAGGTTAGGTAGTGGGGCGACGCATCGGTTGAATTGTGTTTGCGACGCAGATCCAAGGCGGCACGCGCCTTTTTTAGCGATCCGATTTTGTCTGCTTTTTTCGCCATGTTTTATCTCGGAGTTGGTCAAGCTTTTGGTGGAATTGTAGCTCAGCCCAGCTGTTGACAACAAGCGACGAATCGCAACGTGCAATAAGATTTCGCCTATGCGCTACAAAGCTTTCGATGTGTGGGCCTTGGGAAGGACGGGATCGCACGAAATGTAGTGCACGTATTCAAGGTGACCGGCAAGCGGTCAACCAAGGCGATTGGAAGCTCATCAAGTTGGATGTCTGAACGATGCTGTTCGCGAAACGCAACTTTCAACCGCAAGGAAACTCTAGATGAGTTCCTTGCCGAACACCATGAGGTGAACATCGCCTCGCGTAGTCCGAATGTCTGGTAAACAAGTGAATGACAACGATACGATGCCGTTCGCCAACTGAACTTCGTGGGTAATCTACAGGGAGATGCCCCGTTCGTTACCGCTTTCTGCGCAGGGGCCCAACGCACGTGCTAAACCCGGCATCCTCAAACGTGCTTCGACGTGGCTGAGATCGATAGCGGTCAGTTTTAAGCCCAAGCTAACATGCATCTGCGGTGTCGTGGGGCGAGAAGTGTGCTGGAATTGCAGTTTTCGAGTTATGCACTATACTGACTAGCGAGCGTAGACGTGCCCCAATGCGGCTTTGTCGATGGCTCATTGCCCTTTGGCAATCCCTCCAAACCTGCCTCGCCTTTGGCTCGGCATCATACGAACCGTTGCCATGAAACCCCTCCATCAGCCCTCTTTAGCCATCCCTTTAACCTGTCTGGCTTTTTGTTGTGCTGCATTGCTTGGCCAAGCGAACCTTGGATCTGAGCCGGTTGACGCAGAACCAACTGCGAGCACGCCGCTAAAGTTCGAATTGGACATTCAGCCCATCCTGACGGCTCGTGGATGCAATTCAGGTCCATGCCACGGCAAAGCACGCGGACAAAACGGCTTTGCGTTGTCCCTGCTCGGCTTCGATGCCAACATGGACTACGACGCGATCGTAAAGAATTCGAAAGGCCGCCGTCTGTCCTTCGCGTTACCACAGGATAGCTTGCTTCTGAGTAAGGCCACGGGCAAAGAACCGCACGGTGGTGGAGTACGATTTAGTGATACCGATGAAGACTATCGTTTGTTGTTGCAATGGATTCAAGGTGGAGTGGAACGAGTCAAGGAAACAGATCGAAAGCTGGTTAGCATCGATGTCGCGCCCGCCGCTCATTCCATGGTCGCCAATCAAAGCGAGGTATTGACCGTGACCGCTAAGTACGATGACGGTTTGACTCGCGATGTTACCAACATGTGCGCGTTCCAATCCAATGAACCCGCTATCGTCTCGATTTCACCCAAGGGTCAGGTGCAAGCGGGTGGACTACCAGGAGAAGCGACCATCATGGTTCGCTATATGGGGAAGATCGCGACATGGAGTACCGCTGTCCCCCGACCCGATGCAGTTGCGAGTGACCGCTACGAAGTGTTGCCTCGCAATAACTTCATTGATGACTGCGTTTATCAAAAGCTATCGACACTCAACATCCTGCCGAGTCAACCTTGCAGTGAATCCCAATTTTTACGACGACTTTATCTGGATGCGATCGGTCGATTGCCGAGCCCGGAGGAGCTGAGGGCATACGAATTGGACCTCGAACCGAACCGGCGTTCGCGTTGGGTCACGTTGGTGCTTGAACGTCCAGAGTATGCTGATTTTTGGGCAAACAAATGGGCGGATCTCTTGCGGCCCAATCCCTACCGCGTCGGGATCAAAACCACGTACAGTTTGGACGCTTGGCTCAGGGATGCATTTCGCAAAAATCTTCCGTACGACCAGTTTGTTCGGCAACTCGTTACTGCGCAGGGTAGCACCTGGCGTAACGGATCGGTCACAATCTTTCGTGACCGTCGTGAGCCCGAAGAAATCACGACCATGGTCAGCCAGCTCTTCCTAGGCGTTCGATTGGAATGTGCCAAGTGCCATCAACACCCCT
>JANMIS010000423.1:0-3613 GCA_031375925.1 Synechococcales cyanobacterium OTE_70_concoct_197_sub | reverse complement strand
TTCGTTTGGTTTTTGAAACCGGTCGGTGACCTTGGTCAATTGGCCACCTAAATTTTCAAATCATAAAACTCATCAGGTAATCGACGTTTGCTAATAAACGTCAATTTAAAAACTCATCCACCAGATTGTCAAAGATCAATTCCACCAGGTGCAGCTAAGAAGCTAACAACCACTCTTTCGAGTTGTCGCAGCGACCTAACTGCCATTCAGGTGGGAGGACGAGTGTAACCGAGATTGGCGATCGATGTCAAGTCGACAGGGCATTTTTTTCGACGCTGAATAGCGACGGCTAAATAGACTACCATGTTTAATTCCACGACCGTTCCACCCATTTCTTCTGGAGTTTCCCATGATTTTGAAACAAATCTATCCCTTGAATCGCCGCTCTTTCCAAGCGGCATTTTTTTTCGCCGTCCTTTTTGCAACCAACGTTCAATCTCAAGAATCTGCTCCCCAACATCGACTCTCTGCCTCTTGCTGTTCGGATGCAGGCCTGTTGATCTGCTCGACTTGCCGTGAAGCAGCGGGACTTGCACCCGTCCTGACCCCCGGAAACACGGAGGGGCGAATCCAGTCGGAACCTCGCAAACCTACAAAACTGACAAGCTTTACGACAGCTAGCCCCAAAACGGATGTTCGTGACGAAAACGAAAGGAAACAGGACAGGAAAAAGTCCACTGGGAAAAAAAGAATTACAGGGGCACAGACTCGCACAATCACCATCACGAAGAGTCCACACCACCCGTTCATCCTGAGGTTCTAGAATTGCTCCGCAACATGAACCGAACCCTCAAATCCATTGAAGCAATAGCTCGCAGGGACACCGAAAGCAGCTTAAGACGTCCAGCGCAGCCGTTTCAGCAAATGCAGCAGATGCCCCAAATGTTTAACCCCGTGATGCCTGGTCCTATGATCCCTGGGCCACAGATGCCTTCGCAATCGAACGAGGACCGAAAGCCAAGTTGGCCAAAGAACAGGCCCTTTGGCCAGGGCCCAATGTTTCAAAATCGTGGGAACGATGGTCCAAGGAACGATGGTCCAAGGAACGATGGTCCTAGGAACGATGGTCCTAGGAACGATGGGCCTAGGAACGATGGGCCTAGGAACGATGGTTCTAGAAACGATGGTCCTAGGAAAAATTAGGGGCAAAAGACGGTAAAGAACGAGCCCGATTATCCGATTATTGTGGCTGAGGTCGAATGGTCTTACTACAAGGTTTTTTACGAAGTGGCAAGTATCCTTGCCACGCTTTAGACTTTTCTTTGATCTGGTGCAATTTCGAGTTGGCCCTCTGAACTAGTTCTTCGAATCCCCCAATTTGATTTCGGTTAACACGGTTTTCCATTCAAAGTTCTCGCTGAATACTGTGGGCGGCAGGCTCGTTTGGATTCGTGGATTGGGGCCGTCTGAACCGTGCCTCCCTGTGCAACTTTCTTTTCGGGGGTGAACGACAACACGAATCAACCGGGCGGCCACGCTAACGGTCGTCCACCCAAAACGTGATAATGAATGTGCCCTACCGATTGGCCGCCGTCGCGACCGCAGTTCATCACCACGCGATAGCCCGACTTGTGAAGATCGAGAATTCTTGCCACTTTCTGAGCCACGATTTGCAAGTGACCTAACAGATTTGCATCCTCCTCGGTCGCATGCTCCAGCGAATCGATCTGTCGTTTTGGTATAACCAAAACATGAACCGGTGCTTGGGCGTTGAGATCATGGAACGCCATGCTCACATCGTCTTCGTACACAATTTTGGCAGGGATCTCTTTTCGGACGATCTTCGAAAAAATGGTCTCAGGCATAGGGCTATTCCTCGGAAAGGCTGTTGACGGTGACTGGTTTCCTTTTGAGCGTTTGGCAAGCTGAAATCTACCAAAGGTTCAACGGTCTACCTTCTGTACGATGGTTAACAATTGATTTGCCGGCACTTTCGTCAGTTCCTCGGTTTTCCCATCCGACCAACGAATTTCGATCTTCGGCGCTGAGGTTGCCATTCCCAGCCCAAAAGAAAGGCGCTGTCCATAGCTACTCTGATACCCTCGACCGCTATGCACTTCGTCCGTTAGTGTTTTGCCGTCCAGAAACACTTGAACTCGAGATCCAGTCGCGTCCCGACAAGCGGTTCTTCCCACCAACTGAATTTGTAACCAATTGTTCGACGATGCCGTGTCGTTCTTGATTACCGTTGGTGTGGTCGATGAATTCAAGACCACGAGATCGATATCCCCGTCGTTATCAAGATCTTCGGCGACATTGCCGCGACTGCTTTCCACGGGCAATAAACCACTACCGACCGTTGACGAAACATCTTTGAATCTTCCATCGATATTCAGTAAAAAGGAGTTCGCCACCTTCCATGCAGTGTTTTTGATCCAAAGGTGGACATTCGTATCGACATGACCATTGGCGACGAACAAGTCTTTGTCGCCATCGTTTTCAGCATCGAAAAAAGAAGTACCCCAATTCGCATGGGGTTTCATGCGCCCCCCAGCACCAGTTGCCACAGTAACATCGCTAAAGTTGCCCGCTCCATCGTTTCGATAAAGCACCGGAAACTCATTGCTAAACGTAGTCGTGTATAGTTCGATGGAACCGTTGTTATCAATATCAGCCGCGTCGACTCCCATGTTGCCGTTTCGTCGACCATCGAATGAAAATGCTACCCCCCTTTGAATCCCCACTTCGGTGAAGTTGCCTTTTCCGCCGTTGAGTAAAAGCAAGTTGCGATCGAGGTCGTTGACTACGATGACGTCGCTGTCGCCGTCGTTGTCAACGTCGGACGCAATCACCCCCATTGATGTGGTACGTATTTCCGAAATGCCGCTCTCCCGTGTCCAATCGGCAAACGTACCGTCTCCTTCGTTGTGAAAAAAGAAGTCATTTTCGGGTTCGAAATCCAAAGGGCCGGGATAAATTGAATTGCCCTCGGTTGTGCGTTTGACATTTTTCTCAACCGGCGCTCGAACATAATTCGAAGCGTACAAATCAAGTAAACCATCCCCGTCTGCATCGAGAAAACATGCTCCAGCGCCAAGCTCCAACCGACTGACTTTGGCCGTCTCGGTAACATCGGAGAACGTGCCGTCTCCATTGTTGCGAAACAGACTATCCGCCCCATAATTGTTAACAAAGATATCAGAAAAGCCATCATTGTCGTAGTCAGCAACGGCAACTCCGGTGCTAAAGTTTCGGTCGTCTGCGCCGCTCCACTCGGTTACGCTTGCGAATTTGAAATTGCCTAGATTGCGATACAACGCATTGGGCAGCAGCGGTGCCATTGGCATGCCGATCGATGCACCGTTTAGGAAATAGACATCCATTAGACCATCCCTGTCGTAATCGATTGTCGCCATGCCAGAGGCCAAGGCCTCAAGAATGTACTTGTTGCCATGGCCATCGTAGCTGTGCTTAAAGTTCAATCCCGATTCAGACGAGTAGTCCGTGAGTACAACTCGCACATGACTTTTTTCTCCTCCATGATGCGCTCCATGATGCGCTCCATGATGCGTTCCGTGATGCGTTCCATGATGCGCTGGATGAGATGAGGCCGAGTTCGATTCGAGAGGTACAGGAGGCGATTCCGAAGTCGGGGCTGAGCCGGATGGCGGGT
>JANMIS010001020.1:0-5942 GCA_031375925.1 Synechococcales cyanobacterium OTE_70_concoct_197_sub | reverse complement strand
TTTGGCGTGACGACCGAGTATCTCGTCAACTCTGACATGATGCAGATCAAAGTGGCGCAAGGCGCAAAACCCGGTGAGGGCGGGCAACTTCCCGGTGGCAAAGTCTATCCTTGGATTGCAAAAGTCCGTCACTCAACGCCGGGAGTGGGATTGATTTCGCCGCCACCGCACCACGATATTTACTCTATTGAGGATTTGGCTGAATTGATCCATGATCTTAAAAATGCCAATCGTGATGCCAGAATCAGTGTGAAATTGGTTTCCGAAGTCGGAGTGGGAACGATCGCAGCCGGAGTCTCGAAAGCCCATGCTGACGTAGTTCTAATCTCTGGTTTCGATGGTGGAACAGGTGCTTCACCTCAAACCTCAATCAAACACGCCGGATTGCCTTGGGAATTAGGTTTAGCCGAAACGCATCAAACTTTGCTGCTGAATGACTTACGATCGCGCATCGTTGTCGAAACCGACGGCCAAATGAAAACAGGCCGTGATGTGGTAATTGCCGCATTACTCGGCGCAGAAGAGTTTGGATTTTCCACCGCGCCCTTAGTCAGTCTTGGCTGCATCATGATGCGTGTCTGCCACCTAAATACCTGCCCCGCCGGAATCGCCACCCAAAACCCCGACCTGCGGGCTAGCTTCGTCGGAGAACCGGAACATGCCGTGAATTTCATGAAGTTCATTGCTCAAGAAGTTCGGGAACTGATGGCCAAACTTGGCTTCCGCACCTTCAATGAAATGGTCGGCCATACGGAAGTATTGGAAGCATCTGCTGCCGTCAACCATTGGAAAGCGAAGGGCATTGACCTGTCGAGTTTGCTTTATCAGCCCGACGTGCCCGATACGGTAGGCCGCTATTGCCAACAGTCTCAGGACCACGGCTTGGATAAATCTTTGGATATTACCAAACTGTTGGGCTTGTGTAAGGATGCGATCGAAGAAGGCAAATCCGTCAATGTGCGCGATATTCCAATCTGCAATATCAATCGCGTGGTCGGGACCATTCTCGGTCACGAAATCACCAAAAATAATTGGCACGGTCTGCCCGATGACACGGTGAATCTGCATTTCAAAGGCAGCGCAGGCCAAAGCTTTGGAGCGTTTGTGCCGAAGGGCGTAACGCTGAGACTCGAAGGCGACACCAATGATTACCTAGGTAAAGGACTCAGCGGTGGCAAACTCATTGTCTATCCTGATGCTAAATCCACCTTTGCCGCCGATGAGAATATCATTGCTGGTAACGTTGCACTTTACGGTGCGACGAGCGGTGAAGCTTACCTGAGCGGTATGGCAGGAGAACGCTTCTGTGTGCGGAACTCGGGTGCGACGGCAGTGGTGGAAGCGATCGGTGACCACGGCTGCGAATACATGACCGGAGGCCGAGTCGTTATCCTAGGCGAGACCGGGCGTAACTTTGCCGCTGGAATGAGTGGCGGAGTAGCCTACGTCCTCGATGAAACAGGTGACTTTGCTTCAAAATGCAACACTGAAATGGTTGGATTAGAACGCTTAGACGACCCCTCTGAGATTGCTGAAGTGAGACAGCTTATTCAACAGCACTACGATTACACCTGTAGTAGCAAAGCCGAGCGTATTCTCGATCGTTGGGATGATTGCTATCCAAAACTCGTGAAAGTTATGCCTCGTGATTATAAGCGAGTCTTACAAGCAATTAAGGAGGCGATCGATTCTGGCTTGAGTGGTGACGATGCGTTAAATGCTGCATTTGAATCCAACGCTCGTGCGCAGAAGTAATAAAGCTCTCTGCTTCGTTGCAAGACCACCTCGGAATTTATTCCGAGGCTCATAGCCCAAACCCATAAAGGGTTGAAGGAACAAGACAGAAACCTCTTTAACCCGTTTCAACGGGTTTTCGCCATGAGCCTTGGAATTCATTCCAAGGTGGACTAGGCAATAACGATCGATTCCCCACAACACAATCCCAAAACTTACGGGAACAACTCTCTCATACACCTTCACCAACACATCATTAATCACCATGGGCAAGCCAACTGGATTTCTAGAGTTTCTACGCGAAATTCCCCTTGAAACAAATCCCACCGATCGCATTCACAATTGGGATGAATTTCACCTTTCCATGCCCGAAGCCGATCTAAAACAGCAGGGCGCGCGCTGTATGGATTGTGGCGTGCCGTTCTGTCACACAGGCAATCTTATTTCGGGCATGGCCAGCGGTTGCCCAATTAACAATCTAATTCCTGAATGGAATGACTTGGTGTATCGCGGGCTGTGGCATGAGGCGCTCGATCGGCTCCACCGCACCAATAACTTCCCCGAGTTTACCGGACGAGTGTGCCCCGCACCCTGCGAAGGAGCTTGCGTGTTGGGCATTCACAACCCGCCTGTGACGATTAAAAACATTGAAAACACGATTATTGATAAAGGCTGGGACGAAGGCTGGATCGTTGCAAAACCGCCTGCAAAACGGACTGGGAAAAAGGTCGCGATCGTGGGTTCTGGCCCTGCTGGACTTTGCGCCGCAGACCAATTAAATCAAGCAGGCCACAGCGTCACAGTATATGAACGCGCCGATCGGCCCGGTGGCTTGCTGATGTACGGCATCCCCAATATGAAACTGGAAAAAGAACAGGTCGTCATGCGACGCTTGAATGTTCTAGAACAGGAAGGGATTCAGTTTGTTTGTAATACTGAGATTGGGAAAGATATCAAATCTGAAACACTACTGAAAGAACATGACACTGTTGTCATCTGCACAGGTGCAACGAAGCCGAGAGATCTCCCGATCGAAGGTCGCAATCTAAAAGGCATTCACTTCGCAATGGAATTCCTCGCAGCCAATACCAAAACTCTACTAGACCAAGCTCCCGCTCCCAATTTCATTTCAGCCCAAGGTAAAGATGTCGTAATCATTGGCGGCGGCGACACAGGAACGGATTGCGTCGGCACTTCCATTCGTCATGGTTGCAAAACTGTCGGACAACTAGAGATCATGCCCAAGCCCCCCGAAACCCGTGCCGCAAATAATCCCTGGCCCGAATATCCTAAGGTGTACAAGCTGGACTACGGCCAAGAAGAAGCGGCGGCAAAGTTTGGGGAAGATCCTCGGAACTACACGACGACGGCGACGAAGTTTGAAGATGATGGTGAAGGCAATGTCAAAGCGGTTCATGTCGTCGATGTGAAATGGGAACGCAATGACAAAGGCCAATTCACTCCGGTTCATGTCGTGGGAACAGAACGAGTATTGCCTGCGCAATTGGTTCTGCTTGCAATGGGATTCCTTGGGCCTGAGCAGCCGTTGCTGGATGACTTAGGGGTGGATCGCGATGCCCGTAGCAATGTCAAAGCCGAGCATGGCGACTATGCCACGAGCATTCCTGGAGTCTTTGCAGCAGGAGATTGTCGTCGAGGTCAGAGCTTAGTGGTGTGGGCATTTAATGAGGGACGGGGTGCGGCGAAGGCTTGCGATCGGTACCTCATGGGTAGCACCGATTTGCCGTAATTGTTTGCGGTTTTACAAATCCTTAACGAATAGCCCTCAGCCCGCAAAGCTGGGGGTTTCTGCTAGACTATGCAGCAGCGTTTAGAAACTACCATGTCCTTTGAAAGTTTTAAATCGATCGCATATGTATTGCATGAATACAATATTGCAAGTTCCAATGCTCGATTTATTCAAACCTTGCCCTTTGACATTCCTGTCATGTAAAAACTCGGTGACTAAAAATTTGGAATTAGCTGGAACTTTCTCGTGAGCTTTGACATCAGATCCCTATCCAATCTGTAAAAGCCAACTGAGGAATTGCCCTGTGAAACCCTTCGTCCTACAACGATTCGCTTTGAGTGCTGGGATTGCATTGCTACTGGGTTCACCTGCCATGGCAGGCGTTCAAGACATTCGTGAAATGCAACAGCAAAACAATGGCACCTTCCGCGTTCTCTGCACCGATCAACAACAAGAAATTGTCAGCCCCTCCCAAATTACGACCAATCAGGTGTGCAATTCCAGACGGGACGATCGGCGAGACTGGTGGCGTGGTGATCGGCGGGACGATCGAAGAAGAAACCGTGACCAAGGCCGAGATCTTCTCACCTGCAAAGGCAATCGCTTCATGAACTCGGTGTATTTAGCCCGTAATTTCGATGGTAGACAACTGGGCGGTAAAATGAGTGAAGCTCAATGTCAACAAGCGATCGAGGCTTCACGCCGTGGACTTGTTTGCACTGGAAGCTACTACACCGATAGCGTCTACATCACTCGCATCAGCGATGGCCAAACCCTAAGCAGAAGTCTCTCGGTTTCTCAATGTCTGGATGCTGTTAGAAATGGAAATCGCTAACTAGGCTTTGTAGTTCACAATTCGAGAGAAACTTTCCGCCTCCAAACTCGCGCCCCCCACCAAGGCCCCGTCAATTTCTGATTGGGCCATGATTTCATCAATGTTGTCCGGCTTCACCGATCCACCATACTGAATCGGCACGTCCGTATTGTTTAGCTTGCTCCGAATCGCACCACAAATCCGGTTTGCTTCCGACGCTTCGCAGGTGTCTCCCGTCCCGATCGCCCAAATGGGTTCATAGGCAATCACAAGATTTGTCTGGTCTACACCTGCAAGGCCCTTAGCCAGTTGTTCAAAAATAACCGCTTCCGCTTGGCCCGCATCTCGCTGCTGCTTGGTTTCGCCGACACAGAGGATAGGCTGGAGACCTGCCGATTGAGCCGCCCGCAGTCGGAAATTTACGGTTTCGTTCGTTTCGCCGAAGAGTTGACGTCGTTCGCTATGACCAATGACCACATAACGAACGCCGATTTCTAACAGCATTGCCGCTGAAATTTCCCCGGTGAAAGCGCCGCTCTCTTCCCAATGGACGTTCTGTGCGCCAATCTGGATCCGACTGCCATGGAGGGTTTGGGAGAGGATGCCTAGGTCGGTGAAGGGGACGCAGAGGACGATGTTTCGATCGATCGGCGCATCATCTACCAATGGTTTAAAGCCCTGCACAAACGCCCTGGTTTCGGCTTGGGTCTTAAACATTTTCCAGTTGCCAGCAAGAATAATCTTTCGCACGGGTCAGATCTACTTCTAAAAAAAACTTCTTTCAAGTCTACGCCTTGAGGGGATCAATTTGACGTTTTGTTGCAAGAGATGCGTTGCTTTGTTAACGCATCCTACGACGCGATGCGTCTTACTGGGATTGGACGATCGCCGCACTGACCTGTTCATGCCGATCGCGGATCATTGCGACCCAGGCTGCGGCCATTTTGGGATCCATGTCTTGGGGACTACCGATCAGGTCGAGGACACTATCGCTGGAAGACATGAGAAAGATTAAGCTGGGGTCAATTGTTTGGGAGTAGTTCCAAAATGCTTCGACGGAGTATGGATCCGGAAGCTGTTCGAGGTTGTCAGCTTGGGGTCCCTCCTCCAATGTATTAATATCAATCAGTGAACTATCATCTAAATTAATTTCGGCCCGACGATCGCGCAGGGCTTGAATAATTTCAGCTTTGCTGCGACCTCGAAGCTGAAATAATACAAAGGGATCTTCACCAAACCGATCGCCTAACAAATAATAAACAGCACCAATATGTTTGCAGGGATTGACCGGATCAGGGCAATCACAATTGCTATGAATATCAAATTGATTAAATGGAAACAAACTCAGTCCATTGCTCGTGAAGACCTCTTCAATGTTTTGGGGCATTTGGCCTGACAATAGTTTTGCACTAAATAAAGCTTGCTCCGCTAAAGACTCAACAACATAGCCCCATTGTTCATCGCTAAAGGGTTCTAGATGAAATTGCACATTATAGGGTTCGGGCGCAGATCCTTGTACCACCGCCACCACGCTAGAGTTAATAAATTCCAAGCTTAATACATTACCTTCTTTGGCGTAGTTTCTAGCCCGCGCTAGTCGCTGCCGAAATCCAAAGCCCTCCAATACGTCAATCCAGCGCTGTG
>JANMIS010000351.1:0-2875 GCA_031375925.1 Synechococcales cyanobacterium OTE_70_concoct_197_sub | reverse complement strand
ACCGTCGTCTTCTTGAACCAACTCCGTCAGAAAATCGGTGTTACCTACGGAAGCCCCGAAACGACGACGGGAGGCCAAGCGCTGAAGTTCTATGCATCGGTCCGTCTAGATATCCGTCGGATTCAGACCTTGAAAAGAGGGAATGAAGAGTACGGAATTCGAGCCAAAGTTAAAGTGGCTAAAAACAAAGTTGCACCGCCATTCCGCATCGCTGAATTTGATGTGATCTTTGGTAAAGGAATCTCGACGATCGGCTGCTTGGTGGACCTTGCGGAAGAGACGGGCGTGATTACTCGGAAGGGTGCTTGGTATAGCTATAACGGCGACAACATCAGTCAAGGTCGTGATAATGCCATCAAGTACGTAGAAGAGCGGCCCGAATTTGCGAAGGAGATCGAGGGGCTAGTTCGTCAAAAGCTGGAGATGGGTGCGGTGGTTTCTGCCAATTCTGTGGTGCAGCCTGACCCTGAGGATATCGATGAAGAGGATGGCGATGAGTTTAATCCTGACGACAAGTAACACTTGAATTGAACACTCCTAAAACCAAAAAACCGGATGGCTTAATCAGGCCATCCGGTTTTCTATATTTTGGAATGGCTCTACGATCGTCGCCAGAAAGCAATACTATCTTTCACCGTATTCCAGTCCCATTTAATTTCGGGTTTGTTGCGTGCATTTCGCATCCGAGCATAGAACCGACGTTTACGGCTTCGAGTGTGAGCAACTTCTTCTAGACTCGCTTCTTCGACTTCTTCTTCCTCAACGACAGCCTTACCAGGCTTCCATTCCCACCAGCCCACAATAAAGCCTGACGAAACCCCGGCGATCGCCCCGAGCATGATGCTCAGGGGGACGGGATAGCGCAACAAATAAAATATCAACAAAAAATATAGCCAAATTTGAATGCCAGCGCCAAAGCCCTTCGAGAACACATCATTCGCTGGAGGAAGACTCATAGATAGAAACCACTAGATACGCCTAAATTCGATGCAGCCAGCCAGAAGCCACAGCTTGCTTTATTATTTTGTCCTAAGTTTTGGATTTGGGTACAAGCATTTTACCGATCGTCCCCAAACCCGTACTGATCACAATTTAAAACGCTTAATACTGTTCATCTTGTGCTTCATCTTTTGTGTTGGTCTTCCGCAAAGGAGTCGATCGATCGAAGGTCATGCGGATTTGACGCATTTGTTCGCCGTCCTTTGCGATGGACATAATCGGGAAGTCCAGATTGCCATCCTGGAAGGACATCTGAATTCTGAAGGTGCCCTCTGGGCTGAGTTGCACAGGAACACCGCCGATCGTCAGTTGGGCATTCGGTTCTGTTGCACCGTAGATAATTAACTCCGCATCTGCCACCAGCCAAAACTTGCGCGATCGTTCGGGTGGAATTAAAGCACCCATCCCAATACCCGACATCCCAATGCCTGACATTCCAATGCCCGACATCGTGTGGCCCGACATCCTGTAGTCCGGCATCCCAACACCAGAAGGCGTCGGCAAACTCCAGAACTCACCGCCCAAGAATTCTTCATTGGCCCAAAGACCCGCGCCAGAAGGGAAAACAAAAGAACTCAACGACTCGGCGGGGATTTGATGCATGGATCCAAAAAGGGATCCCGCCATGCGCGCCGCTTGATCGGCTTGAGAGACACCGAAGACAGAATTGTCGAAGTCGCTGCTATCACCGGGAACAACGGGCGCGACCGTTCCGGGAGGCACGAGTTGCAGGAAGGTCCGCCCTTGAATGTTCTCTTCAAAATCTAGGGTAATAAACTGATCATCCAGCCAGTCCGAAGGGTAGACCGGAGGAATGCGAACAACATTCGATCGGGCTAGCAGAAGCCATGCGCCCGTTCCCGTTAGGTAGCCAATTTCAGTCAGGTATTCCCGATCGCTTACCGGAATCGGCAAGTACCAATCGCGAGCCAGTTCATCACAGGAATACTGTTGGAGGCTGTGGGGATTTTGACTGTTGAGGTCTAGGTCAGTGACATCGTATAGACGAAGGGCAAGCTGCCCTTGATTGCGCAGCGCTTGGCGATGTTCATCGGGCACATCCCAATAGGTGTAAGCCCACTGAGGATCGCGGGCCATTAAGACAATGCGACTTTCTCCATAGCCCGCTGGTAAGTCTGGCAAATCCTGATCAACATCCGCCAAATCTTCACGACTTAAGAGGGATTTGCCTGCAATGCCCGTGGCAACACCCGCCACAACGCCAGCGGCAATCACGCCAGCAGCGCTAAGGTCGATCGGATTTTGGGGAGCGGGATTATTTTCAGGAGAGCTTTCAGAAGAAGAATTAGTCGGCATGTCGCTAGATGGAGAATTGATAGATAGGTCAGTGGAATCAGCCCCCTGTGCGATCGGCTGATGGATATCGGGGGGCAGTTGGGTGATCGGTTCGTGGGGAAGGGTTACCGCTGGAACGGATGCCAGGGTTTGAGTGGCGGCTCCGGTCGTAACGCCTGCGGCGATGACGGCTCCGGCCATGCCTGCGCCTGCGGCGATCGTCAAGGGGTCGAGTCCAGGAAACTGGAGTCCACCCGCTTCTTCACCTCGGGGATTGAGTTCTGCGGATCCGATGCCGTGGATTTCGACATCATGGTCGATCGCCAGCGTTTCATCGTCAAGGTCAGACACAATGGCAGAGGCAGCTTGATTTCGAGGATCCGGTTCAACGATCGGTTTCCCCGCTGCGGCGACGGCCACGGCTGCACCGACAACGGTGGCCGCTCCAGCAACCACTCCAGCGATCGGAGGAAGATCGGGCGATTGAATTTCGGTATCTGGTTCATCTGTGCCGATCGCGGCACCTGTACTGATCGTCGGACTGCCGATCGCTGAGCCTGCTGCATTCGTTGGGGCGGGT
>JANMIS010000343.1:0-6578 GCA_031375925.1 Synechococcales cyanobacterium OTE_70_concoct_197_sub | reverse complement strand
CCTCATTTCGTTTAGGGATTCTATCATTTTTCCCATTGATTGTTTTTTACGTCTAAAAGGCAAAAATGACTTGAAGATTGAATAATGACTTTATAGTACCGGAGGGTCGAGAATTTGTTCTGATTGCCCAGGCTAAACTGAGCTTAGGACACCCATGTAATCAGAGAGGAAGTGAATGTCAGGCTGGCATTCCTTTTCACCTTCCTTGTGAAAACTGCCATTGGTGAAGCCTTTGATTCGACAATTATTAACAATGCAGTATAAACTGACAACCTGAGAAATTAAGGTATTGTCCTGGCTATGACCTAATCCAACACCCATCGTTTCAATCCTCATCCAACCCGAATCATAGTAACATCGTGTCTTTTCTATTTCTGAATGTTCAGAGGCAATCAGAAATTCTTCCCAAGTTGCCTCAACCCAGGCATCTGTGACAAGTGTAGATCGATCGGTCAGCATCGTTACCATGTGCAGCTCACCTTATAAGTCTGTCTTTTAGTTTATTATACTCAAACTTCAACCCGCAAAAGATCTCACCATGACTCATCTTGCTCAGATCGCTATTTTCCCGGTCAAATCTCTCGATCGCAAGCTTCTTCAGTCTTCCGAACTGCTTGAGAGTGGCGCACTGAAGGGCGATCGGGAGTTTGCTATTTTTGATGAAAACGATCGGGTGGTGAATGCGAAGCGGACGGCGAAGATTCATCAAATTCGATCGCATTATGATCTGAAAAATCGATCGGTTACATTATCGGTCATGCAATTGCTAAGCCAATTATCAAGTCAAATGCAATCCCAAATACTTCATTTGGATGGCGATCGAAAACAAATTAATGATTGGTTGAGTGAATTCTTTGGGTTTGCAGTGCATTTAAAACAAAATTTAGAAATGGGCTTTCCCGATGACCCCGCCTCGCCCGGACCTACAATAATTTCGACGCAAACTTTGCAAACAATTTCCCATTGGTATGACGGCATGACAATAGAAGAATGTCGATCGCGATTTCGCACTAATTTAGAGCTGAATGCTCCGATCGCTTTTTGGGAAGATCAATTGTTTGGCAAAGCCGACGAGATCAAGGAATTCACGATCGGCGGTGTTGGTTTCCAAGCGATTAATCCTTGTCAGCGCTGTATTGTTCCCACACGCAATAGTATTTCCGGTGATGTCACCCAGGCATTCCAAAAAACATTCCTCAAAATGCGATTAGAAACCTTGCCCGATGGAGTGGAACGATCGCGCTTCAATCATTTCTACCGTTTGGCGGTGAATACCCGAATTGTTCCAAATCAAATAGGAAGAAGAATAGAGGTGGGCGATCGGCTCTTCCCAAATATTGAAGATTTCGCTGTCGCAGGTTAGCAGGTCAACAATTTCCCATTCGCCCGCGCCTCATAGGTTTCTGGATCAGCTTCAATATTCGGCAACAGATCATTCAGCTTCATATCGCGTTTAGACAGATTGCGCGTATTAGCTACAGGCACCACAAGCTTATTCAAACCCAATTGATTTTTAATATCCCGATCGCATGCCACCATGACCCAACGCCGCCGCGAAAGGACGATCGCTAAGCCCCAACCACAATCTGCGATCGTCTTCAAATTCACGCTAAGGCTGAGTTGCTTCCTAAAACAAGAAGTATCGCTGCGCCATCGGCAACTCAGTAGCAGGTTCACAGGTCAACAATTCCCCATTCGCCCGCACCTCATAGGTTTCTGGATCAACTTCAATATTTGGCAACAAATCATTCAGCTTCATATCACGCTTAGACAGATTGCGAGTATTCGCCACAGGCACCACAAGCTTATTCAACCCCAATTGATTTTTAATATCCCGATCGCATGCCACCTGCGACACAAAGGTCATCGAAGTCGCCCCGATCGCCCTGCCATAACTGCCAAACATCGGTCTCATATGAACAGGCTGCGGGGTCGGAATACTTGCATTTGCATCGCCCATTTGCGCCGCTGCAATTGCTCCACCTTTGATTACCATTTCAGGCTTTACCCCAAAAAACGCAGGATTCCACAGACAAAGATCTGCCAGTTTCCCCACTTCAACAGAACCCACATGATTCGCAATACCGTGGGTAATTGCAGGATTAATCGTGTATTTGGCAATGTACCGTTTGGCGCGGAGATTGTCGTTACGATCGTGCGAATCAATCTCACCCGAACCCGCTAGCCAACCGCGCTGCACCTTCATTTTGTGCGCACTTTGCCAGGTGCGAATAATCACTTCCCCAATGCGTCCCATTGCTTGCGAATCCGACGAAATCATACTAAACGCACCCAAATCATGCAAAATATCCTCTGCTGCAATAGTTTCGCGACGAATCCGAGATTCTGCAAACGACACATCTTCAGGAATGCTTGGATCTAAATGGTGGCAAACCATTAACATATCCAAATGTTCATCCAATGTATTCAGCGTATAAGGGCGAGTTGGATTGGTTGAAGACGGCAATACATTGCTCTCACCACAGACCCGAATGATATCTGGCGCATGACCTCCGCCTGCGCCTTCCGTGTGATAGGTGTGAATTACTCTATTTTTAAAAGCCGCGATCGTATCCTCAACAAAACCCGCTTCATTCAACGTATCGGTATGGATTGCGACCTGTACGTCGTATTCATCCGCCACACTCAAACAATTATCAATCGTCGCTGGAGTCGTTCCCCAATCTTCGTGAAGCTTAAGGCCGATCGCCCCCGCCTGCACCTGTTCGACTAACGCCGCAGGCTGACTGCTGTTGCCTTTCCCCAGAAACCCAATATTCATCGGAAAGGCTTCCGCCGCTTCCAGCATTCGATACATGTGCCACGGCCCAGGCGTACAGGTTGTCGCATTAGTCCCCGCAGCAGGCCCAGTTCCACCGCCAATCATCGTAGTAACCCCAGAGGCCAACGCCACTTCGATCTGCTGAGGGCAAATGAAATGAATATGGGTATCAATGCCGCCCGCTGTTAAAATTCGACCTTCTCCCGCAATGATTTCAGTTCCAGGACCAATGATAATGTCAACGCCATTTTGCACGTAGGGATTACCCGCTTTGCCGATCGCTGCAATCCGACCGCCCACTATTCCCACATCCGCTTTTACAATGCCCCACCAATCCAAAATCAACGCATTGGTAATCACAGTATCCACGGCACCATCTTGATTGGTAATCGGCGACTGGCCCATGCCATCCCGAATCACCTTCCCGCCGCCAAACTTCACCTCTTCGCCATACAGCGTCAGGTCTTTCTCGACTTCAATCAATAGTGCCGTATCTGCTAGCCGCACCCGATCGCCCACCGTCGGGCCATAGGTATCAGCATAAGCGCGGCGATTCATGCGGTAAGCCATAGCAATCTCAAAAATTAAAGTAATGGTCCTGTCGGCGATCGAGATGTTATGTAGTGTACGTGGCTAATCTATCTAGTCACTATATTTAGCAAAAATCTTTAGGTTTAGTCTAGCCCATTCCAGAAAAACCTGGCAGAAAAGGGTTGATCTAGAGCACATTAGGAGACCATTAAAACAGCCTTCTTTTTTGAATTGAATATAGAAGATTCCATTCGGAAACCATCCCAACTAGCACCCCAAATTTATCACCCTGGTGGGTAATAGTCACTTTGATTCTAGTGAGCCAGACTTAGTTCAGATGGCACAACAAGCGAACGACCATAGATTGGGTCAAACAAACCTAATCAAATCGATCGCCACCATCTAAATGAATAAACCTGTTCGCTCTACTACGAATCCCATCATGATCAATACCACCATGCCTGAAACCCAGTTCTACAAAATGGGATGGCTGCCTGATTTCCCTGACTTTCGCGACTACACGATCGCCCATCCCAACGTTGCACCGCTACTCGCAAAAGTTCACGCAGACAAACCCAAAGCATCTGGTTTAGCCAGTAATGTAGATCTGCGCTCATTCTGCTCTCCCATTGAAGATCAAGGGCAAATCGGTTCTTGCACGGCCCACGCTGCGATCGGAATGTTGGAATACTTTGAACGTCGCGCCTTTGGCAAACACGTTGACGCCTCTCGGTTATTTCTCTATAAGGTGACACGCAACCTCATGCATGAAACCGGAGACACTGGAGCCTATTTGCGCACGGTGATGGGTGCCCTCGCCCTTTTTGGAGTCCCCCAAGAAGAGTACTATCCCTACCTCACCGCACAGTTTGATCAAGAACCCACAGCATTCTGCTACGCCCTCGCCCAAAACTATCAAGCCATTGATTACTACCGACTTGATCCAGCGGGCACCAATCCCCAAACCTTACTCAACAGCGTAAAAACCAATCTCGCCGCAGGGTTGCCTTCCATGTTTGGGTTCACCGTTTACGATTCTATTCGTCAAGCCAGTCGCACAGGCAAAATTCCATTTCCATCATCGAGCGATCGAGTAGTCGGAGGTCATGCTGTTCTGATTGTTGGCTACGACGACACCATTCGGATTCCCGTTGGCAGCGGCACTCGCGAAACCGTTGGAGCCGTCATTATTCGCAACTCCTGGGGTTCAGGATGGGGGGATCGGGGTTACGGCTATCTACCCTATGACTACCTTTTACGTGGACTTGCTGAAGACTTCTGGTCATTAATCAAAGCCGAGTGGATCGATACAGGTAACTTTCAAACTTAAGTTTGGAATATCCCTTCAATGACTAACTATTTAATTATTTCAACCTAAGGAGATCAAAATGGATACTATTAAATTACAAGCGGCGATCGATCTGGCAGGTGCCACTTGGCAAGCAGGCGAAACCAACGTCTCTAACCTTTCACCCGAAGCTCAAAAAATGCTCTGCGGCTACGTTCCCGGTCCCGGCGAACCTTCGTTAGCCGAACAAGAACGGATTGCCAGCAGCAACTATGCCGCGTTCAAAGCCGCTGCGACGATCGGTAGCTTTGGCTATCCCGCAGCCTATGATTTGCGATCGGGCGGCTACGTCACTGAGGTTAAAAATCAGGGCGGTTGTGGTTCTTGCGTTGCCTTTGGCACCGTCGCCACCATGGAAGCCACCTTCCGCCGTCAGCGCAACAATCCCAACCTAGCGATCAATCTCTCTGAAGCTCATTTGTTCTATTGCTATGCCAAAGCTCAAGGTCGAACTTGTGCTAACGGTTGGTGGCCGAATAAAGCGCTGGAATGCGCACAGCAAGGGGTTGTCGATGAAGCCTGTTTTCCTTACACAGCGGGCGATCAAAACTGTGCCCTTGCCTCGGATTGGCAAAATCGCCTCGTCAAAATCAGCAGCTTCAAACAGATCACCAACATTGCAGCGATGAAAGAGTGGCTATCCACTCGCGGTGCTCTTAGCGCTTGCTTCACCGTTTACAATGATTTCTTTTCCTATAAAACTGGCGTTTATCGTCATGTTGCGGGTGCTGTTGCCGGGGGACACTGTGTATCTATTGTTGGCTATGACGATAACGCAGGCTGCTGGATTTGCAAAAACAGTTGGGATACAGGATTTGGTGAAGCGGGTTACTTCCGCATTGCCTATGGTGAATGTGGCATTGAAGGCGCAATTTACACCGTTGAAGGCATCGTAGAAACGGGCTGGCTAAATGCAAAAGTCCAAGGACTCTGGACCAACAACGCCGACCTCAATTCCTATGTTTATCTGAGCGAAGGCATCGGCTGGCGCAGACTTTGTACTTCTAACGTGAATGCTCACCTAGATATGTTGTCTCAATTAGCCGCTTCCAAGGCCCAAGACCATACGGTATCCGTCTACCAAGACAATGCCATCATTACCCAAATCTATGCTTGGTAATGTTTGATTGAATATTCAAATACCCATAAACGGGTTTACATATAATTTAGGAGATTGATGATGAGTAACATGATTGAAACAACGATCGCTGAATGCCTTCCCTGCCAATGCCCACCCGCTGCGCTAATGCCTAATGTAGCGATGCCCAATGGCAAGACCGTCCATCTTGACCATCCCACCCAAGAGCCGATCGTTCAGTCGATCGTCGCGAGTTCGGCAGCCGTTCCCACCCAAGAGCCACCTGCCCAACAAGGTCAACAGGGTGTTGGAGCCGCTTGGCAAATGGATAAAAAAGTAACAGGTCTATATCGGACCTGTGGCAACGATCGCAACGCCTGGATGCATCTCGAAGGGATTGGCTGGCGCAAATTTATGGAGACTTCTGATAGTGCGATCATGGCCTTCAACATCATTGCAGCCCACGCCAAAACAACCAACAAAACAGTAAACTACTACGAAGGCGATGACGGCAAAGTCAATACGCTCTACGTTTTCTAGTCACCTGTAATAATTCGACTGTAGCAATCCGAAATCAATCGGATTGCTACATAGATCAGAAATAAGAAACTTTATCAAGCTCTTATTCGTCTAGTTAGACATATTGTATGAATGATCCTATCCCTTCCACAAAATATTTTATCATGATTTCTACAGTTTTCCTATTGGCTCTCTGTGCAGCTTGTAGCCCAAACACTTCCATAAATTCTCCAGTCCCCACACCCACCACCCAATCGCCCCAACCTCTCCCTCAAAAAAACGTGCCATCTACTACTATGTCTGAAATAACGATTTCCAAT
>JANMIS010000297.1:0-10305 GCA_031375925.1 Synechococcales cyanobacterium OTE_70_concoct_197_sub | reverse complement strand
GAATTTAACCAAGCTGCCGCAACCCGTGAAGTGCTCTGGTTGAACAGCCGAACTCAAGAAGTGGTCACTTGGACAATGACTGCTGCTCGTAACCTAGCGGGTATTACAACCAAGTATTCTCTCGCTGAGCGAACCATACCTACAGGCTGGACAGTCGCAGCGATCGGCAGTGTCTCAGGTATCACGGGTGGCAATGACAATATTGTCTGGCAAAACGGTGGAACGACGATTATCTGGAATATGGTTGATGGTGTTCTTGTCCGTCCAACCACCGGATTGAGTGTCGTTAACCTTACATCAGCAACCGATCGGGTTAAAGCCCTTGCTGATGTTGATGGAGATGGCATCTTGGATTATGTCGCTCAGAATGATGGGAATGGGACGATCGCTGCCTACACCTTGACGGCGACCCTAGCGCTCAAGACCCCAACAGCTGCTCGTACTCAGTACTTCACTAACATCACTGGTCTTTACCGTCCGGCTAAGGGTGGACTTGGCGCGCCGCTTGAGCTTGTAAATGTCTCTCAGTATGATCAAGCCGCTCGTTCAGTCGCCTGATCCGGTCAGAGGTTAAGTTTTCGTAGACTTGATTTCTAGATAGACCTAAATGACTAAAACCCCTTCAAGGTCAAAGCTCTGAGGGGGTTTTTCGTGGATTATTGCTTTGTTATTTCTTGTCGCATTGGCCATATTTTTTTCTCGACTGTCAGGGTTATAGTTGCGGATAATAGGATTGAAACCCACATGACAAATAAAAGCGCTTCTTTACTATTAATAGCACCCTTTAAAAAATGCTCAAAGGCCCAAGAAACAGGCATATGGATTAGAAAAACACCGTAGGATAATTGCCCCAATATGCTGTCGAAGGGTAGCCGAATGGAAGATTTGGATGTGAAAATAACGATCGGAAGTCCAACCAGAAAGCCCAAAATCGTAGCACCAGAAAATGGGTGAAGTCGATAGGTAACCACTAATCCCAACAATAAAACCAGAAGCCATCCCCAGCAAATAATGGGAAACCGTCGATCGAACGTATCCGCCAGGTTGGGAGTCTTGATAGTTTTACAGAGTGCGGCCCCGGTTAGAAACATGAAAAGAATACCGGGTAGAAGCCGATAGCCCCAAACATCAGCATCCAGCATTCCAAGGGCGGCGGCTGAAAATATCGATAGAGAAGATAAGCCCACAGCCCACTTTACAGTCAGCGATCGAATGATAAGCGGCAGAACGATATAGGCCTGAATTTCTGCGCCTAGAGACCATGACGGAGGTAAAACAGCGAGATCTCGGATAACACCAACATCCATAAACATGTAATAGTTCAACGGAATAATAGTGAGATTAGCGAACACTTTCAGAGGCGTTAAGTTGGGAGAACCAAACCCAGTAGTCAACAAAAAAATCGATACTAACAGCAAGAATAAAACGTATGTTGGGTAAATCCTCAGAAATCGTTCAAGATAAAAAGCCTTGAGTCGCCCCGCCGGAAAATATTTATGAATCAGATGGGTCACCACATACCCAGAGAGCATATAAAACACGACCACTGCCGACACTCCTACGTTTAGAGCACCGGGATGACCCAGATGAGACAAGACAACTAATATCGATAGAAAAAAGCGAACATAGCCATGCATAGCATTCAAGACATCTGAGTCATCAGAAAGGGCAAAGTGAGACTAGAAGGGGATATCGTCAAAATCAGGCTCGGCAGCAGGTGGAGGGCTGGCTTTAGGGGCTTTCGATCGCGTCGAAGTCGCCGCAGGTGTAGAGGCTGCGGGCGGTGCTGACGAGAGAGGCGGACTGCTCATATCCGTCACCCCAAGACTGTAAATCTTAGAGGCCGTTAGTTCAGCTTGTTTTTCCTTAAAGCCCTCAGGCCGATCGACTGAATTAATCCCAAGCCGCCCTTCAATCACAACCTGATCGCCAATGCTGTAGGCCGTCTGCATCTCTTGGGCAAGATTACCCCAGCCGATCACCTTAAGCTTAGAAGGCGGATCTTCAGGCCGCAGTCCCGTGAATTGGACCTCCATATCTGCGATCGCAGTTTGGTTATCCTGGGTGTAACGCAATTGAGGCGGGCGGATGACTTCCGCCATGATGATGCAGCTATTCATAAACTAAGACTAACGAAGAGGAGTAAAGGAGCAACAAATACTCCTCATAATGACATGTCAGGCTTCATATGGCAGAGAAAATTAGGGCTGATTTCAGAGCCAAGAAGGATTTAAGCTACGGTTTTTCGGACCCGATGGCCAATGTCTCGCCGATAGTACAGTCCCTCAAACTCGATCGCCCGCATGGCCTCATAGGCCTGATCAAACGCCTGATCAAAACTCGGGGCGATCGACGTCACCCCCAGCACCCGTCCGCCATCGGTGACAAGTGCCTCCTTTTTCTGAGCAGTTCCCGCATGGAACACCCAACTCCCCTGGGACTCCGCCGCTGCAATGCCCGCGATCGGCAAGCCTTTTTTGTAAGCACCGGGATAGCCCCCAGATGCCGCCACGACACAGGCTGAAACCGCAGACTTCCAAGCCAAAGGTCCAAAATCTGCCAGTTTTCCCTCGGCGCAGGCCAGCAGCAACTTATGAAAAGGACCTTCTAAAAGGGGCAGCACTGCCTGAGTTTCGGGGTCGCCAAAGCGACAGTTAAACTCAATCACTTTTGCATCTCCCGCTGGCGTAATCATTAGGCCCGCGTAGAGAACGCCACAGAAATGAATGCCTCGGCGCTTCAGTTCGACGATCGCAGGCTCCAAAACTTGCACCTGCACCTGCGCCATAATCTCGGGCGTGGCCACCGGAGCCGGAGCATAGACGCCCATGCCTCCAGTATTGTCACCTGTATCCCCTTCCCCGATGCGCTTATGATCCTGAGCAGGGAGCAGCGCTACTATTGTTTCCCCGTCTGTTAACGCCAACACAGAGGCTTCTTCACCGAACAAGCATTCTTCAATCACGACCCGAGCGCCCGCTTCCCCAAAAGCCCCATTGAAGCAATTTTCTAAGGCTACGATCGCTTCTGCCACCGTCGTCGCCACCGTCACCCCTTTCCCGGCGGCCAAACCATCGGCCTTGATGACGATCGGCGCACCTTCTGCCTCAACATATTCTTTAGCGCTGATCAAATCGGTGAACACGGCTGACTTCGAGGTGGGAATATTGGCCGCCACCATCAGTTCTTTCGCCCAGGCTTTACTCGCTTCGATCTGTGCGCCTGCTTTGCTGGGTCCAAAGACCTTGATGTTTTTTCGTTGTAAAAAGTCGGTAATCCCTGCCGCTAACGGAATCTCTGGACCCACGACAACAAGATGAATATTATTCACGGTGCAAAAGCGAGCAATGCCTTCAAAATCATCTTGATTCAGCGCGAGATTTTGACAGTTTGGCAGAGTCGCCGTTCCGCCATTTCCAGGGACGCAAGTGACTTGCACCGAAGCATCCTGCACCAGCCGCCAAGCGATCGCATGTTCCCGCCCACCATTACCCACCACCAAAACTTTCACGGTTTCACTCCGAATCTAAAAAATCCAGGAACTTCAAGCCCAGCTCAAAGCTCAACAATAGTATCATCGGAACGCAGGCTGTCATCAGCACGTCTGATGGACTTGACCTAATAAATCCGCCCGCTGGAGTTATACAATCTGTCGCTATGAAGATACAATTCCTCCAATACTTAATGTTTCCGATCCTCCTCTTTGGGTTAGTACCGCTTCCCTTGATGGCACTTCCAGCCCGTGATTTTGATTACCCTGCTGTCACCCCGATCGATCCCCGACGCTTCCCCCCCAATCCACTGGGTATTCTCACCCCCGATCCATTGCTACTGGATCCGAATCGTGTTTTGAGTGAATTGGAAAAGGATCAACTCCGATCGGAGCTTGACAATCTTCACCAAAAAGGCCAGCAGCTCTTTACCCAGAAAAAATCCGATGAAGCATTCCTCACTTGGTTTCGAGAACTGCGCCTTCGCCAAGCATTAGGAACCCGCGAAGAAATTTTTGCCCTGGCCAAAGTCGGAGAGACCGCATGGCAAAACAACCGCACCCGCGACCTGCGCGACATCACCGAGCGGCTTCAAGCCATTCAAGCGCAGATCCCACAAAGCCCACCCCAAACCCTCGACACTATAGAACTCAACGAATATCTGGCCCTTGCCTATCAAGTCCTCCGATCGCCCCAACTCGCCCTCACAATCCACGAACCACGACTCACAAAACTCCGCACCGACGCAGCCAGTCAAAACCCGATTGAGATCTTCAAAACCCTCAACTCGATCGGTCAAATCCATTTGGATTGGTTTCGCTACGGCAAAGCCCAACGCACCTACCAAGATCTGCGCGAACTTTCCCGTCTAGCCCAAGACCGCACCAGCGAAGCCCTCTACCTGATTCAACTCACCTACATCGCCGAACAGCGTCGCCAACCTCAAGATGCAATCTCGCCCCTCCAAGCTCTCATCCAACTCTACCTAGCTCAACCCGAAGTCCAGCCTGCCCTCAATCTCCGCCTCGCTCAAAACTACGCCGCCGCCCAAGACTGGCCGAACGCCGAACGCACCTACCAAGCCACCTTTACCCTCAGCCAAAATTTAAGCCAAAACTCCTACGGTTCCACCGCTCTATTTGAACTCGCGGACTTATATAAACGCACCGATCGGTTCAAAGATGCCGAACAAGTCTACGACTACCTCGTTGATGCCGAACAAGCCATTTACAACTTGCACAACGCCATGAAAGCCTCAGATTTCCTAGGTCAAATGCGAGAGAGACAGCAAAATATTCAGGGTGCGATCGTCGCTTACGAACAAGCAAAAGCCCTCGCACAACGCCTTGCCCTCACCCCAGCCCAAACGCAACCCCTCCAAACTCGCCTCGACAACACTCGCAAAAAATTAACCCCTAATCCAGCCGCCCCTGTTATCCCAAGTTCTTCCATAAAGAAAAGATGAAGAATCTCTAGGCTCGAAAAATCTACACAAGTCCTGCATTCCCTCGTGACAATCTTAGGGAATGGTTGGTCGTGTGGAATCCCTGAAAAAAAGCGGCTTTGTTCCTAATCTAGGAATAAAGCCGCTTTTTACATCATTATCTTCAAGCTATCAGCCTCGATAGCCCATTAAGCCATACTGTTTTCGATCGCCCAGCGCGCCAATTCGGTGCGATTGTGCAGTCCCGTTTTACCCAGCATATTGCTGACGTGACTTTCAATAGTCCGTTGACTGACATTGAGTTCCTGGGCGATTTCCCGGTTTGCCATGCCCCTAGCCACAAACTGCACCACCCGGAGTTCTGTTGGCGTTAGCTCCACATCAAATGGCACCTGAATCTTCGGAGAACCTTCGCCCCCCTTAGAGTCTTTATGCTGAATCAAGCGTGAAGCTTGCTTCAAGGATGATTCGACCTGAGCGACCAATTCTTCAGGCTCAAAGGGTTTGACCATATAGACATCAGCCCCGATATTCAAGCCCTTGACTCGATCTTGACTCTGACCTTTAGCAGACAAGAACAGTACAGGAATCCAACTCGTCTTAGAATCCGATCGAATCGCACTCACCAACGAATATCCATCCATCTCTGGCATCATGACATCACAAATAATCATATCCGGCGTCTGCTTCTCTAAGACTTCTAGCGCTTCCCGACCATTTTCAGCCGTGACGACCTCATAGCCCCGAAACTCCAGGTAGTCTTTCACCAACAAAATGAGGTTTGGATCATCGTCGATGAGCAGTAGCTTCTTTTGGTTCCCAGTGTTGGTATCCTTCATTTTGACTTGCTTTACCTGGATCTCAAAGAGGTTTACGAGTGTAGACAAGCTTGTCCACCGTGCTGACAGGTCCTTTGACCTCATTTGGGAGATTACGGATGTCAGGCTTTTGATTTTCTGCCATGCTAATGCAGATATTTATAAAGATGCCCAAACTATGAGAAATATCCCATAGAAATAAAACGATCGTTAGTACTGAGTAGTATTGTATACGGCTCAACCCAAATATTTCCCGAACCCTAGGATAGATTTACTTCCTAGCTTGATCTTTATTGCATTCTATTGCAAATCTGCTTCCTGTAAAGGCTGCCTTAAAAAGGCAAACTCATGGACCACTTGATTATTTAAGAGATGCTCCTGAATGATCCGCTCAATGACCTCTGGCGTCGTTGCACGATACCAGACGCCTTCAGGATAGACGACTAAGATGGGACCTTGGGTGCAAACGCGCAAACAATTCGCTTTGGTCCGAAAGACACAGCTTGGACGATCGGCTTGGGGCTGGTCTAGCTTCAGTTCTTGGAGACGGCGTTTTAGATAATCCCAGGCTTCAATGCCCTCTGCTTGGCTACAGCAGATAGGTTTGCTGGGATCGGCACAGATCAGCACATGCCGTTGAATAGTTTTGAGTCCTAGCTTTTCTACTCGTGAAGTCAAAAATGCTTCATCATCAGTACTGATATTGAGGGAAATGGGTGCCATTTTTGTGGAGTTTTTGAGGACGAAAGCTAAGTTCACTTTAGCCGATCGGAACTTGAATCAGTAATCGATCGATGACTGTTCTAGCACGACGACCACTCGCGGGAATCAGTCTATGGGCTAGAACGTAGGGTGCAAGCACCTTGACATCATCAGGAATGCCGTAGTCTCTTCCCTTAAGATAGGCATAGGCCTGTACACAACGCACCAAGGCCACCGTTCCTCTTGGGCTAGAACCTAGAGTCAAGTCTTCATCGCCTCGCGTCGATCGGACCAAACGTAAAATATAATGCTGAAGCGAATCTTCGACCTTGACTTGACGGCAGGCCTGTTGGATTTCGTGGAGTTCTTCCGGGGTGATACAGGGTTGGATTTCAGGATTGAGCTGAGAGCCTTGGAGCCGCTGAATCATCTGTAGCTCTTCTTGTTCTTCGGGATAGCCTAGAGATAGAGACAAGGCAAAGCGATCCATTTGAGCTTCAGGTAGGGGGAAGGTGCCTTGATACTCCACCGGGTTTTGAGTGGCGATCGTAAAGAAGGGCGACGGGACGGGGCGAGAGAGGCCATCGATCGTGACTTGATGCTCCTCCATGACTTCGAGCAAGGCCGCTTGCGTGCGCGGGGTCGCCCGATTGATTTCATCCGCCAACAAGACGTGGCTAAAGACAGGTCCCGGCAAAAATTCAAACTCTCCCTGTTTGGGATTCCAGATATTGGTCCCCGTCACGTCTGTCGGCATCAGGTCTGGGGTGCATTGGAGCCGTTGAAACTTGCCTGCGATCGATTTTGCCAAGGATTTTGCCAGCAAGGTTTTGCCTACGCCAGGGACATCTTCGAGGAGGACATGACCGCCTGAGAGTAAGCCCACAAGCACGAGTTCAATGGCTTCATTTTTACCGACGATCGCTCTGTGAAGGTTTTCAGTTAGGCGGTGAAGGCGATCTCGCATGGTTGACTCCCAGAGGTCTTAAGGCTATTCATCATAGCTAGAATGCTCCAGACTGCTCATAAAATCATCACATTCAGTTTGAGACATTCAGTTTGAGACATTCAGGTCAATCCGTTGCGATCGATCGGTTTAGCAAGAATACCGTTTAGATTGGGTTAAATATTGGTGGCGAAGGCTGCCCACAGCGCTTGGAACATCTGCTGCTACTCTACAAAAATCTATGCCTCAGCAAGACACCGACTCCATCAAGCAGCTTCAATTGGAAAATCAGCGTCTGCAAAATCAGATGCACCAGATGATGCGTTCTGAGAGTTTGTTGATTCAAGCCAATGCTCAGTTTGAGCACCAAATTCAGACCTACCGCCAACTCAATGCTGTCGGACAAAAACTCAATACAACATTTTCTGAGGCTGAGATTCTGGCCTTAATGCAGAATTGTATTCTCAACGATCTGAGATTTGAACGGTGTTTGGTGTTGAAAGCTAACCTTGGGAGGCGATTTTCGTCCCAAGAGTCTGTGCCCACCTTTGGGGTGCTGACGAGCGCAGGATACGGCGAACCAATGTCATCGATCGCCCTGCCCATGGACCACAGCCAAATTTCTCAACTCCTGTCGGGTCATATTGTTCATGTCACCTGTGAACTCGAAGCGATCGACCCGGATTTGCAGGTTTTACGGGATATCGTACAGATGGAGGAATATATTGTTTCTGTGGTTCGGGTGAATGGCATGACCATTCCGTACCTGGTTGTCGTTGGCAATCAACCTGGCCGATCGAAGCATTACATGCGAGTATCAGCGAATGGTGACTGTTTAATTGGCCTACAAAATCTATTTGGGCAGGTATCGGGATCATTGTTTCAGGCTCGTCTCTATGGTGAAGCCCAAGGTCGTGCCGAGGTGCTTCAGAAAGCGTTGCAAAATCTTCAACTCACCCAAGCGCAACTGATTCAAAGCGAAAAAATGTCCAGTTTGGGACAACTTGTAGCGGGGGTTGCCCATGAGATTAATAATCCAGTGAATTTTATTGCCGGAAACGTAGGTCATGCCAAGCAATATTTTGAACTGCTGACGGCGCTCTTAGCTGCTTACGAAGACACCTATCGGGATCCTCCGCCTGCTTTGAAACAACAAATTGAGGCGACCGATTTGCCTTATCTGAGAACGGATTTACCCAAATTGCTGTCTTCTATGGAAATGGGAACCGATCGGATTCAAGAAATTGTGATGTCGCTCCGAGACTTCTCGCGGATGGACGAATCGGCTTGTAAGTTAGCGGATCTTCATGATGGGCTTGAAAGCACGCTGTTAATTCTTCAGTATCGACTAAAGCGATCGGTCGATCGGCCTACCATTACAATTACTCGCAACTATGGCGATTTGCCCAAGGTCAATTGCTATCCAGGACAACTAAATCAAGTCTTTATGAATCTCTTAAGTAATGCGATCGATGCGATCGATGAAGCTGTGCTTAACCAGGGACTCACTACACCGGAGATCACGATTCATACGGCTGTCCATGACAATCAAGTGGAGGTGAGGATTCAGGATAATGGCGTGGGAATTCCTGCCGCCGTGGCCTCTCGGATTTTTGATCCTTTTTTCACCACGAAAGCGGTGGGCAAAGGCACAGGTATGGGGCTTTCCATTAGTTATCAAATTGTCAACGATCGTCACCATGGGCGACTGTGGTGTCGGGCGGCTAAGGGTGGCGGTACCGAGTTTGTGATGGAAATCCCCTTGAATCTAAATAACCATGAGCTATTTTTGGCCGATCGGCTTGGGGAGTCCCATGCCAAGGATATGTATGTAGTCCAGTTTCCACATGTTTCTGCCTTCTAAGCGACGCAGGAGAGGCGTTGGCGAGCGATCGTACAGTCGTGGTTGATCTGTTGCTTTAGGTCATCTAGACTGCCAAATTTCTGCTCCGATCGTAAAAATTCGAGCAGTTCAACCGTGAGTTCTTTGCCGTATAAATCGCCGGACCAGTCTAGAAGATGAACTTCAATCGTCTGGGTGAGACCGTTAATTGTGGGGCGGTGGCCAATATTCATCACCCCGAGAACTGGAATTATGCCTTCATCCATGCCTGTGACTCGAACCGCATAAACGCCACCCCGAGGAATCAGCTTTGTCGTGGGGAGTTCAAGATTGGCGGTAGGGAATCCCAGGGTTCGACCAAGCTGCTGGCCTTGAACGACGGTTCCCACGAGGCTGTAGGAGCGTCCGAGCATTCGGTTAGCAGTAGAGAGATCTCCGCTATGTAAGGCGTTGCGGATGGCGGTGCTGCTGATGCGATCGTAGCCAATGCGTTCGAGCGAAACCAAGATCACTTCGATTCCGTGGCGTGCTGCAATCGATCGCAGCAGTTCCGCATCCCCCAGTCGCTTGCGCCCAAATCTAAAATCTTCTCCGACACTAATAAATCTTGCCTGCAACTGTTGAACGAGAATTTGTTCAACGAAGTCTTCTGGAGTCAAGCTAGAAAGGTCATGGGTAAAGGGGAGCAAAACTAATTGCTCAACCCCCATACGATTGAGTTCGGCAATTTTTTCATTGCCTGGGGTTAAAGTCGGGATTGATTTACCAGAGAAAAATTCCACAGGATGGGGCGAAAAGCTCACCACCGTTGGATGTAATCGTTCTGAATAGCCCATGAGCGATCGTTCGATGGGATAGGTCAGAATAGGTTGAATGACTTGACGATGGCCTAAGTGTAGACCATCAAAATTACCTAGAGCGGCGACGGTTGGCTTTAGCACGGTTTCAGGAATAGAAGTAGTCCACATACTCGGTATTCTGGCATGAACACTTTGGTTCTTGTCATCCGTAGAGCGGCTAGATTCTGCTGTTTTTCTCAAGATTTAGCCTCACCATAAAAA
>JANMIS010000290.1:0-3206 GCA_031375925.1 Synechococcales cyanobacterium OTE_70_concoct_197_sub | reverse complement strand
ACAAAAAAGGCCTTGCGGACCATCATAAACCCCCCGGTTGAATCGAATCTTCGTCGCTCTTGCGATCGTTCGTTACAATCGGCACGGCGACCTAGGCAAGTTGAGTCTTTTATTGCTACAACCCAATTCAGTGGATTTTTCGAAACAATACGGAATTGCGCAGTAGATTGATAAGTCGGTTTCATCCCGATCTTTTAGGGGAACGGAGCGAAAAGTAATGGATTTTGCGATGGGGAGCCGGGCGGCGTTGGGTTTTGCGTTCAAGACTCTAGCTAATCAGCGGATGGCCCCGCTCGCTGGTACTCAGCGTAAACAGTATCCCGCTGGGCCCATCATCCTCCAGAGGCCAATAAATCCATGATTGCCGAAATAGACGTTCAAAACTCCTATACTCCCTACTTTATTGCCAGCACCCAAGCCGTATTCAAAACAATGCTGGGTTGGGAAGTCGAGGTGCTTGCAACCGAACGAGCAGACGAATTCCAACCAGGTCATGACGTCGCTGGCATCATCGGTTTTGCAGGGTGCCTCGACGGAACGATTGTGATCAGTCTTGACAAAGAAGTGGTTTTAGCGGCAGCCGATATTTTTATTGGCGAGCGACCATCTACCATTAATAGCGATATCATGGATCTGGTTGGCGAGCTAGCAAACATGATCGGCGGCGGTGCCAAAGACAGGATCGATCTGCCAGGAATTGCATTGGGTTTACCCACAACAGTCAGTGGCGGCGACTATCGTATCTCGTTCAAACCCGATGTCGCCATTGAATCGATCAAGTTTCAGTCGCCGCACGGACCGTTAACGGTCCAAATCGCGATGCGTCGGATCTAGTCGCCTCCATCGCATTTAACGGAATCGGAGCAGCAATTGAATACAGAAAAAATTGTCCTTCACGTCGATGATGATCCAGCCATTTTGAACATCGTCAGAGCCTCGCTCCAGAAGCGAGGCTATTCGGTAGTTTCGGTCAACGATCCGAGGAATGCTTTAGGCGTCCTTTCCGCTTGCGGAGCTCGAGTCGTCATCTTGGATATCGACATGCAAGATAAGGATGGTTTGACCCTCCTGCGTGAAATCAAAGGCCGAGACGGTGGCATTCAAGTGGTGATGCTGACTGGAATGGTTTCGATGGGGACAATCCTACAAGCAACCGGTCTCGGTGCTCAGCATTGCGTATTCAAACCAGTCGATGACATGAAGAAAGTAGGCGATGCTGTCGACCGATGCTTCTCTAACATTGAAAGCTGGTGGACCGCTTTGCGAGAATGGATGGATCGAAAAAACAATTCTGAGCTGGCGATGATACTTGAGCAAAGGCAAGTCACGGAATGCGTCCCTGGCCGGTGATGCTGCACAGTCAGCAGCGAAGCTAGCCTGTGCAGAATGGTAGTGGGGTGTCCCTGAAGTTCTTCGAATATCAAGTTTGTAATGAACTGATCAAAAGCCACTGGCGTACGAATCGGATTGTCCGGCCATTTACCACCAGCAGCAGAGGTGTCGAATGATAGTTCCTCACGGTAGCTTCTCTCTCGCTATTCTATTAGTCGGTAGCGCATTGGTCCTAACTCTTGGGTGCGGACAATCGGCCAAAAATACTGGAACTGCAGCAAAGAGTATCCGCTCCAACGAGGAGCTGCTAATCGCTGGCGGTGCCACGCCACCTGAAAGCCGCGAAGCATACGATGCGATCGAGGAAAATGGTTTCCTTCAGACACTTGCGCAACCGCAGTCCACCTTTGCCATCGATGTAGACACAGCGTCCTACTCCAACGTGCGTCGATTGATTCGCAGTGGGGTTAAGCCCCCTAAAGGAGCGGTTCGACTTGAGGAGCTCGTCAACTACTTTCCCTACGAATACAACGAACCTGATGGTGATGCTCCCTTTTCGGTGGCCACGGAAATTGCGAACTGCCCGTGGGCTACCGATCACCAATTGCTGCGAGTTTCCCTCCGAGGTCGCTCCATCGGATCGGAAAATCGCAAGCCCTGCAATATCGTTTTTCTTCTGGACGTTTCGGGCTCGATGCAGGCCCCCGATAAACTTCCGCTCGTGAAATCCGCGTTGAAAATGCTAGTCGGTGAACTACGAGGAGACGATCGCATCGGCGTGGCCGTATACGCTGGCGGCAGCGGCCTCGTGCTCGACAGTACTCCTGTCGAGCAGTCCCAAAAAATCCTAGCCGCTCTCGATAGCCTCGAGGCAGGAGGTTCAACGAACGGCGGTGCGGGTATCCAACTTGCCTACAAAGTAGCATTGGCCAACCGAATCGACGGCGGCGTTAACCGAGTCATTCTTTGCACCGACGGCGATTTCAACGTCGGCATGTCGAGCGATAGCGCCTTGGTTGATCTCATACAAACCGAAGCGAAGAAGGGAGTCTTTCTCAGTGTTCTTGGATTTGGCCAAGGAAACATCCGCGATAGCACCATGGAGAAACTTGCCGATAAAGGCAATGGCAACTATGCCTTCATCGATTCCATGCTCGAAGCTCGCAAAGTTTTAGTTGACCAGGTGGGCGGCACCCTTGTGACTATTGCCAAGGACGTTAAGGTCCAAATCGATTTCAATCCCAACCATGTCGGTGCCTATCGGCTGCTGGGTTATGAGAATCGAAAATTGGAAAACCAAGACTTTCGCGATGACCAAAAGGATGCGGGCGAAATCGGTGCAGGACACACAGTTACGGCCTTTTACGAATTGGTTCCAGCTGGTGTGGAAAGCCCGACAGGATCGATTCGTCCACCTGAGTTTGTTGAGCAAAAACCATCCCTGGCATCCGCATCGGACACCATGCTCACTGTCAATCTGCGGTACAAGCAACCCGATTCCGACTCGAGTCGGGAGCTTCAACTGCGAGTGACTAAACAAACCGAAGCCAAACCGGCGTCCGGTGATTTCCGCTTTGCAAGCAGCGTTCTTGCGTATGGAATGCTGTTGCGCGATAGCCAATACTCAGGCAAGGCAAATTGGGATTGGGTCATTTCAACCGCGCAAGAAAACCTTGGTAAGGATCCATCCGGCTTACGAACGGAATTCGTTCAGCTGGCTAAGTCAGCGAGTCGTATGGCAAAGTAAGTTCAACTGTTCGACGACTCGATCGCAACTCATCAGCCTGAACTGCAATCAGTTCAGAGGAGTAGCCGTACCGCGATTTCCAAAGTCGCTTCAACATCAAATCCATTTGAGGGTCCACTTTTGGAGC
>JANMIS010000105.1:0-7927 GCA_031375925.1 Synechococcales cyanobacterium OTE_70_concoct_197_sub | reverse complement strand
GCAAAACAAGGGCGCGATCGTCGCTTCCAAGCCATCCTTCCATTGCGCGGGAAAATCGTCAACATTGAAAAAACTGACGATTCCAAAATCTATAAAAACACTGAAATTCAAGCTTTGATTACCGCTTTAGGGTTGGGCATTAAAGGCGAAGAATTTGATGTGGCGAACTTGCGTTATCACCGGATCATTATCATGACCGATGCGGACGTAGACGGGGCACATATTCGGACATTGCTGTTGACCTTCTTCTATCGTTACAAGCGAGAAATGGTCGATCGGGGATTTGTCTACATCGCCTGCCCACCGCTCTACAAACTCGAACGCGGAAAACAGCATCAGTATTGCTACAGCGAACGGGATTTGCAACAGCGCATTGCAGAATTTCCGTCCAATGCAAACTACAACATCCAACGCTTTAAGGGATTGGGTGAAATGATGCCGCAACAGCTTTGGGATACTACAATGAATCCTGAAAGCCGTACCCTGAAGCGGGTTGAGATTGAAGATGCAGCAGAAGCCGATCGGGTGTTTACCATGTTGATGGGCGATCGGGTTGCCCCACGTCGGGAGTTCATTGAGACCTATGGATCGAAGATGAACATGTCTGATCTGGATATTTAGAAGCGTTAGGTTTCCAATAAAAAACGGCGAGATTGCGATAATGACAATCTCGCCGTTTTTTAGTTACACATTTACTTTGACATCTCGATATTCACATCATTCAATCGGCGACGGGTCAACACTTCTGATTTGTCGCGCGGCAGCAAATCAAACATCGATCGCAACGTATCATCAATCTTCTCATAGGGTGTATTGCCCACCTCATCGAGTCGAACCTTTCCTTTTGCATCAAAAATCACCGTCTGCGGCACAAACCCACGGTAATAAAATCCCGGCTCAGTTGGCTCGTAGGAAGCTTTCAACGGCAACGCATCCACCCGAATCGGCGAAATATCCATTGCTCGACCGTAAAACTCCTGAATCCGAGATACGGTCAACGCATAGGTCTTGCAATCCTTGCTGTCATCTAGGTAATACACCACCACCGTTGGCTTCCCCATCTTTAGGGAATTCTCCAACGTACTCTTCGGGGGCACGATCGACCCATTTCCAGCATAAAGTGCAAAAATATCGCCATCGTAGCGATCGTCCTCAAGCATTGCCCCCGCCGGAAACGTCATCCCAACCCACAGGCAAAACACGATCGCGAATCGCAAGATTGTTTTAAAACAAAACGTATTAAACATATAGAACAGATCGCCAATTCGATCGAACCGATAACAACCACCATTCTCAGTCTACCAAAAAACGGGGTTAGGGGCAGGTGATATTATTCATGCCCTACTAAAATTCATGGTCTGGATTGCCGACTTGAAAGACGCTTAAGCCGATTTGTCGCCACATTCGGCAGACCTTGGGCCGATCGTCAATCACACCCATCACATTGTAGTGGCCCTGAATATTTTGCTCATATAGTTCTTTTTTAAGAATATCGTCAGAACATTGCTCCTCAGCAGGACGCATGATGAGGTCGTCGTGGGGAATGCCATAGCGATCGAGCCAATCTAATGTTTCTGAGCGACAGACTTCCGATCGGCCCGACATAATAATGATTTTGTTCGCAGTAGCGAGTTGTTTGACCAGCGTTGCGACCTGCGGGTTTAAACTATCTTCTCCCACTCGGTGCCAAGCAAAAAAGGGACGGGTAGTATTGACTGCAAGGGTGCCATCTACATCGACAAGGTAACAGTTGGGAAGACTAGGATTGATTTCTGGTGGGGCTTGGGGCCGATCGAGGTATTGGTAATACATCTGATTGATCACGCGCTCGCCTACGGAATTCAATCGCAATAAATCACGGCGAATACATTCAAAACGATCGACTTGGGTAAAGTCTTGAATCTTAAATTCAGCACCGAATTCTTGGGCGATCGTGATTGCTTTAGTTTCATGAATCGGGTTGAGATTGGTGTCAGACCAAATCACCGAACAACCTTCGCTCAAATAATGGCGAGTGAGCAGATCCCGCACTTTCA
Source organism: Synechococcales cyanobacterium OTE_70_concoct_197_sub (assembly GCA_031375925.1). Taxonomy (GTDB): domain Bacteria; phylum Cyanobacteriota; class Cyanobacteriia; order Leptolyngbyales; family Leptolyngbyaceae; genus JAAFJU01. The sequence continues at coordinate 5,891 of JANMIS010000105.1, read as the reverse complement.
AAACCTGACCTTCTCGTTTTTTGCTAGCGGGTAATTGAAGTCGAAGATCGTCTTTGCAGAGATTTGCGGTGTTGGGATACTTTTCGATGTATTCCCTAGCCCAAGTGCTCTTGCCACTAGCGGGAAGTCCCTTAGTCAAAATTAACTTGATAGTCATAAACTTATCCTTCATTATCCGATCGGAATGGGCGTTGAAATTCGGGCTTGACCAATTTCCAAATGGCTTGTCGATAGTCCCGGTCGTCTAGCATCAAAAACAAAACCTTGGTATTGGGCTGCGTTTGAAAGTAGGCGGCGGTGGCTTTACGATCGGCGCGCATTTGTTCTAGTGACTGACCGGACGAAGTAAAGCTACGTTTGCAATCGGCTTCAATGGTATCAAACTGCGCTTCTAGGTCAGCTTTAACGCCCTTAACCCACTGATAAAACTCATCTGGAACGGCTTCCAAAAACTGGTCCAGATTCTGTCCATTACACAAACATTCCCAAATGTCCTTCGCCTGAATCCGTGTCAACACTCGGTGAAGTCGCACGTAGTCCGCTAGTTTGTATTTTAACCGAAACCCATTGGGCCACTTTAAAATAAAACCTTCTTGATTGACCAGTTCTCTTTGGGTTTTCTGAATGGTGTTCATCCAAGCTTTGATATCGTCAGCGGGAAAGGTCTGGGCACGATCGCGCCAATCAATCTGTTCCAATTCTATTTCCTCTCCCGTTAACGTGTTAATTGCCGCTAACATCACCAATCGTTCCTGCGTTCCATAATCTACTACAATTCGATTGGTGGGATAGATCACTTCAAGAATATAAGTATGGCTACGATCGAGTTTTGATAAGTCTTCCGAATAGCTCGTCAATAGCAGCTTTGCCTTCACCGCTTGCTCTGATACAAAACTACCTCGCGACGCCACTTGCCATTCATCCGCATAGTGAAACAACAAGATCATCGACCCGTCCATTTTTTCATAGATCACGGGCATTCCATCGGGGAGCATTTCCTGATGCTCTTCAATGTTGAAAAATTTTTGCAAGGGTCGAGCGATCGGGTGATAGTTAGCATCTAAGACCAAACCGCGACAACTTAACGTCGCCTCATTCCAAAAGCGATCGTACTGCGTCTTTGCGCCGTAATTATAGATTTTTAGCGGCAACGTGGGATGAACTTGGCAGACAATATAACCCTGTTCAATTAAGTCAGGAAGAATGGTTGCGTCAAAGGAAAGAAAATTAGATTGCATAAAAATTGGCTATCAGCAGATCGTATCGCTAATAGCCAATATAACAATCAAGGCGCAGTTTGTGGTTTGAAAGGTTTACGCGGGCAGTTTGTACACCTCAGCGGCCCCGTAGTTGACACTCCAGCCTAGGTCTCGGAGTGCGGCGATCGTCAGTTGACTAACGGGCATCTTTTTCCCTTGATTCGCAAGATGGGTCATAATTTCCGTTTGGAAAACGTCCTCCCGCCAATGGGCATAGTCAGATCCAGCCCCGACCCCTTTGGTCACGGGAATGGCCGTCTGAACGTAGGTGCCTCTGAGTTCGCCGTAAGCCCAGCCTGCATAGGTGTTGGCCCGGTAAACGGCATTGGTTTTATCTACGAGGGCTTTACCGGGTTTTGCATCCCAGTAGGTGCCCAGTCCTAAAATGTGACCAAATTCGTGAATCATGACGCTCTTGAAATAGTCCACGGTGCTGGTCAGTGCAGCAATCGCTTCACTGTTAGTGTTGATATTAGCTGTTCCCTTTGTGGGCAATTTCCAAAATCCTGCACTATCGGATTGAATGCCCGATGGTCCTGCACTTGCTAAGACCCCAGCACCATTGGCCCAAGCTTGGACCCTTCCCCCCACATCGATCGCGAGATTGTAGGCCGCATTGGTAGGACTCGCACTAATGACACTTTCCCAGAACTGTGCGGCTTGAACCACCGCACTTTTCAAGGTTTGATTTAGGGCGCTAGCGCTAGCGAGAAAGTTAACCGAGATGGAGAACTTCAAATTGTCCGTTGCAGCAGCTACAAAGTTGGTGGCGAGGGTGTAGTTAGTGGCTTGCTTGTTGTAGCTCATGACTTCTAAAACATAGCTACCTGCGTTGAGAAACTTACGAATGCTCTCAGCCGTACTGCCTCGTTCCCATTGCCACGCCAGCACTTCACCTTGGTCTACAATGCCGTTGTTGTTAGCATCTTGAATGAGTCGCACATCTGCATCCGCTGTCATTCCACTTAGGGTTGCCGTAAAGACACCTGTTTGACTCACGGCAAAGCGGTAGAAATCATTCCGATCGATCGAGTTCACGCTATCCGTTCGGGTAAACGCAGCCGAATTGCGAACTTCAGCGGTTTTAATCGTGTTGCCCGCATCGTTCACAAGCGGGTTGATCAAGGTGAAGGCTTTTTCGATCGCTGCACTGCTAGTTCCAAAGCGATCGAAGGCTTGACCCACAAGTTTATAGCTTCCAGCCCCCAAGCCCAAACCCATCAGGTCTAAACGATAATCAAAACTAGCTTGATTTGCGGCAACTACTAAACCCGTTGCGTCGCTGACGGTAATCAAACTGCCATCACTGCGGCGAATTTTAAAAGCAACACGAGCAATATCGCTGCCGCCATTGGTGTCGATCCCTAAGCCACTTTGAACTGTGATTAGATTGTCATTCGTCTGAATAACGGTATTATCTAGACCAAATTGCAGTGTGGGAGCGGCATTTTGACTAATCGTGAAGGCTTTTTCCACGATCGAACTGAGCAGTCCTGCCTTATCAGAGGCCTGTGCCCAAAGGGTGTAGTTTCCACCTGCGAGCTTGTAGCTGCTGAGATCAAGGGTGTAGTTAAAGGCCCCGAATTTTGGATCGGCGATGTAGGATGTAAAGACGATCGCATCAGCGACATCAATGAAGCTTCCATCTCCTCGCTTGAGTTTGAAATCAACCTTAGCAAGATCTCCAAATCCATTCAAATCTCGAACAAACCCGCTATTAATGGTAAGTTTGTCACTCCAATTGACTACGTTAGAGGTCAGATTAAATTGCAACGAATCAGGAGCCGCATTCAAGGCTTGGGCCGACAAGTCAACTTTATAGTTGGTCTCGACGGTGCTATTGCTGGGAGAAACGCGTAGAAAATAGGTTCCAGCGTCTAAACTGGGCTGATAATTAATAATAAAGTTCGCATTGAGAGTAGTGGATTGCAGAATTTCTCCACTATCGATCGCATTGTTATTGTTTTTGTCTTGAATCAGTTGCAGTCCGATCGGTGCAGTGGTGCCATAGTATTTGAGGCTAAGACTGCTGTAGCGACTAAGGCTAAAGCGATAGAAATCATTGGCATCTGAGGCCCCAACCCAGTCACTTTGCGTGGTAGGTGTGGTGGTGAGGGTCAGATTTTTGGCAGCACTTAAGCTATTGCCTGCGTTATCAACTGGCAAAAGGGGGTTCCTCCTGGGAAGTCTTTCTAGCCGTAAATTTAATGGCTCAATGCAGCATTCCTGACCATTATTCCACCGTTAACGTAAAATGTCAAATTCATTCTTATCCAATGTCTACAACTGAATGCTTTGCACGGTAATTTTAAAGAAAGTCTCAATGATCGCCTACCCGATCGCCATCAACACTACTCCACTCACCATAATCGCCGCCCCCAGAAGCCGCTCTCGAATCCCCTTCTCCCCAAACACAAAGTAACCAAATCCCACACTAATCAATGCACTCAAACGCTTCACCGCGATCACCTGCGTCACCGCCACCATGCCCACCGCCACCATTTGACAACCTACGCCAATCCCATTTGCCACTCCCGCCGCTAATAGCAATTTCCAATGGGTGCGAATGCCTTGAATAGGAGCTTTCGATTTCAAAATTACCAATGGCAAAATCCCTAACCCAATAAATGCAAATAGGACGATCGCCCAAAAAATCGGCGAAGAGTTCATCACGCCCACTTTGTCAAAGGTTGAAGTAATACTCCAAATAAATGCAACCACCACCATCATGCGCGTGCCTTTGTTGTGGAAAATCGATCGCAGTGGCGCAAAGAATCCATTATGAGCCGATCGTAAATTCAACACATAACTTCCAATCACAATCAAAAACACTCCAACCCCGTCCCACAATGTCGGCACTTCCCGCACAATCAATGGCGATGTAATAAGCAAAAACAAGGGTGTTAACGTAGCCAAGGGTGAAGTTAGCGACAAATCCGCAATTCGAATCGCTTTTACATACAGCGTATAGGCCACCACATTTAATGAACCGCCTACCACGATCGCCAGTCCAAAGTGAGGCCCGAGCTTTGGGATGCCTACAACAGCCAAGATCGGCAACAGTGAAACCGCCGCCACGATCATCCCTGCACAAGCCACCAAATACTCATCCAAAAAACTTAGGCTTTTCTTACTAAAGACATCCTTTAAAGATTCAAAGAAAGCCGTTAAAATTGCAAGCACCAACCAAATCATCACAAAACCCCAAAATGCCAACAACCGCTCCGACTCTGCCCCGAATCAAGTTTCTGCTCGAACCCACCAGTGACGCATGGACCGAGCAAACTCTCGCCAATATGGAAACAATCCTATTGGACCATTCCAACTGCGAACGCAAAGCCGCAAGCGTAGCACTAAAGTTTATGTCCCGCTACCCATCTAATACCAAGCTCGTCCACGAACTCACCCACCTCGCCCAAGAAGAACTCTTGCACTTCCAGCAGGTCAACACCATCCTGGCCGATCGCAACATTCCCCTCGCCCCCCTCAACGCCCCACCCTACGGCGCAACCTTGAACCAAGTCGTTCGTCGTCCCGAACCCGATCGGTTTCTCGATATGCTTCTAGTCTCGGCACTCATCGAAGCCCGCAGTCACGAACGATTGGGACTCATCGGTCAGCACTGCGAAGATCAAGAACTTGCCGAATTTTACCGATCGCTGATGGAATCCGAAGCCCGACATTATGGTTTGTACTGGGTTTTGGCGGATACTTATTTTGAACGATCGCAGGTTATGGAACGCTTAGAGACGATCGCAGTGGTCGAAAGCAGCATTCTCTCCACACTCCACCCCGAACCCCGCGTCCATAGTTGATTCTGTGGTAATCTTTAAGACTTTCACGCTTTAGATTTTTATGAGCATTGCCGAAACAGTACCGCTTGAAGACCTGATGGAAGTGGGCAAAATCGTCTCCGCCCACGGCATTCGGGGTGAAATGCGGGTTTATCCCAGTACAGATTTTCCGGAGCGGTTTGAAAAAAAAGGGGTGCGGTGGTTGCTACGTCCGGGGCAAGCTCAGGCGGAAAAGGTCAACTTAACCAAGGGCTATTTTCAGGACGGCAAGGGACTTTACGTGATCCAATTGCAAAGCGTCACCGATCGCAATGGCGCTGAAGCAATGCGGGGTTGCACGATTTTGGTGAAAAAGGACGATCGGCCTGAATTGGACGATGGCGAGTTTCACGTTTCGGATTTGGTCGGACTAGACGTGTACATGCAGGAGTCGCAGACATTGCTGGGAACGGTGATCAACATATTGTTTGCGGGAAATGACCTGCTGGAAGTGGCAATCGAAGGTCGGAAGGAGCCTGTATTGATTCCCTTTGTAGATGCGATCGTCCCAGTGGTGGATTTGCCGAAGCGACGAATTGAGATCACGCCGCCACCTGGATTGATCTAGATTAATTTAAAATCGGACGATCGACTGTTCTATAATGGTTTTTCGAAAAGGATTGAAATAACGTTTTTTGGGGGCGGTGGAATGGCGATTTTGCGGATGGAACAGGGTCAGGTTTTGACAGACTTGGGAGCGATCGCAGCAGAACTCGCGCCGCTCAACATTGGACTCAATCACTGGAGTACCGGGCCTGAAATTCAATCACTGCTGGACAAACAAGCCTTGACGGACGAT
>JANMIS010000273.1:0-1264 GCA_031375925.1 Synechococcales cyanobacterium OTE_70_concoct_197_sub | reverse complement strand
CTACTGGGCTGTTTTTTTTGGAATTTTTTTAGAGAACTTGGGCTTGCCGATTCCGGGGGAGACGGTGACGATCGTGGGGGGATTCCTAGCTGGGAGCCATCAGCTAGAGGTGAAGTGGGTGTTGCTTGATGCAGCCTTTGGTGCGGCAGCGGGTGGAACGGTGGGCTATGCGATCGGTGCGAAAGGCGGCTGGGCATTGTTGACGAACCTAGGCAAGCTGTTGCGTTTTCAAGAGAGTCAATTGGAAGACTTGCGTCGGAAGTTTAGCGAGAATGCTGGGAAGGCGGTATTTTTTGGGAGATTTATTGCGCTGTTTCGGGTATTTGCGAGTCCGTTGGCGGGGATTTCGGGAATGCCGTTTTGGACATTTATGGGCTACAACGTTGCAGGAGCCGTGACTTGGGCAAGTGTGATGGTTGGGCTTTCCTATTTCGCGGGCCAGGTTGTTCCGTTGGAAAAGTTGATTGACTTTGCGACGCAATTTGCTTTCGTGGCGCTGCTGTTGGTAGCGCTTGCGATCGGGCTTCCGTTGTGGTTAGAGTCTCGTAAGAAAGAAGAAAAGCTTCCCGCTGCGGCTGAGGATGCAGATACGCACACGACGGTTTAGATGATTTCCATCAGTTTACCGACTCCGTTTACGGTCTGCCTTGGACTAAAGTTGCAAGGCTCATAGCTAAAACCTGTTGAAACAGGTTGACGATTTTAATATCCAAGTTTTTTAGTCCGTTTCAACGGACTTTCGCTATGAGCCTCGGAATTCATTCCGAGGTGGATAAACAAAGAAGCGAGGTCGGTTTACTGTTTGAAATCGCCTTAGAGCTTCTTAAGTTGATGTGATTATTGAAGAGTGTTAGATAAGGTTTCCTCGATCGATTTCTTCCCCTCGTCCACAATGAAGTCAATGAAAGCTTGGGCTGCGACGGAGAGTTGCTTGCCGGATGGATAGACTAAATACCAATATTGCTGAATCGGAAAGCCTTCTACGTCCAAGATGACGAGGGGGCTTTCGTTGTTTTCTAGGGCGAGAGTGTGCTGGGAGAGGACTGAAATGCCGAGTCCTCCAACGATCGCCTGTTTAATAGCCTCATTGCTAGTTAAGTCGATGATTCGGTTCAGGTCCAAACGATTGTCAGTAAAAAACTGCTCGACGATCGCTCTAGTTCCAGAACCAGACTCTCGCATGATCATGGGCTGTTCTGCGAGCTGTTTTAGAGAAACGTTTTTGAGTCCGGCGAGGGGATTCGATCGATGGGCGACGACGACT
>JANMIS010000245.1:0-4342 GCA_031375925.1 Synechococcales cyanobacterium OTE_70_concoct_197_sub | reverse complement strand
CATAACGACTACGGCGCGCATTATCACGTTATTAAGATTTTGGGGTGGTTGAAGTATGCGCCTGCCTATGAATTGATTGTGAAAGAGGGTTTGTTTAATGTTGAGCCGCAGTTTCAGAAGTCGAGGGCGGCGGCGGCGATCGCCCTTGGCGAGATTGGGGATGTGCGGGCGATTCCGGAGTTGTTAAAGGTATTGGAGACACGGACTTGGGATTTGAAGTATGCGGCGTTGATGGCGTTGGAGAAGTTGGGCGATCGATCGGGCCGGGAAATTGCGGCGAAGGATGGGGATTGGGTGGTGGCGATGCGGGCGATGAATTGAGGACTGAGCGGAGTCGAAGTCCGGTTGGGTTTGGGCTTCGGCTCCGCTCAGCCCGCGAAGATCTTGGACCGGAGTTTAGAATGGTTAGAATGACGACTACACGCTGAATGGAAAGGTTGTGGTTATGCAGGATAGTAGATCTCAAGAGTTATTGAAGCTGCTGGCATTGCGGCGAGACCTTCAGGTCGGGATTGATCAGCTTGAGGCTGGTGACTATACGACGTATACGGAAAAAGCTTTGGATGATTTTTTTGAGGAAGTTAAAATCGATGGGCGGTGGGAGTTGGCGCTTTCTCAATCCCCAGAACTCATTTATGAATGGCAAAAACAAGAACTCGACCGCCGTCAAGCTTCTTACCAGACGAATCCAGAACCGCTTTTAACCTGGGAAGAAGTTCAGTCCAATATTCTTGCCAAATATGGCTAATCAGGTTTACGCGACTGCACTACGCAAAAAAATTTTAGGGGGCAAAAAATCTTCCGGAAGATTTGTATTGAACGAGAAAGTAGTGATAAGTGCTCTTTACTTTACTTGAGTGCATACTCTTAAAAGTAAAGCTAGTACTAAAAGACTATTTTACGTCATACATACTAAGCAATAGGCTAAATCTTATGGAAGGACTACGGCACGACAATTTCATAAATCAACTTGAAAGCCTTAAAGTACAGTACCCGGAGTTTAACAGTATTCTCGATAAGCTTATAAAAGAAGTAGAAAATCACAAAAACAGGGCTATGCAAGAGAAACTCAAAGTATTGAGAAAGCAAAAATAGATTCACTTTATAGACCGATTATCATTGATAAGCAAGAAAGAGTAGGGAACTTTGCTTAAGTTTCCTACTCTTTCCTGTTCTGACCTATTCTGCTCTGGAATACCTATTCAGTCCTAGTTAGGCTATCTGTGTTGTTACTTTTCTAGCCTTTTATGCCATCAGACAATTTATCTCAAGATGCCTTTATCAAAGGACTCCGCAAACTTAGTCAGCAATACCCTCAGTATAGTTCTCTGATAAATGGACTAATCAGCCAGATTCAGGGGGCACAACAAATTAAACAAGAATCTTGCCTAGAAAGGCTGAAAGGAAGGAAGTCCTAAAAAACTAATGCCCTAAAAGATAGGGAAATCGCATGAAGTGCTAGGTGTGAGTTAAAAGAATTACGCCTAGCATTTTACTGTCAAAAATCAAATTACAATTTTATTGGTAATATTTTTATCATGTAATTTAATACCATTATGATTTTATTAGAAATGCCAGATGGAGCACTATCAGTGACCTTATAATCTCTAATAAATTCAAGAAAATGAACGTATAAATCTACTTCATATATATCAGGAAGTAAAGATTCTTCTATCGCATTATCAACTAATTTAAAGCTTCCAATTTCCAGACAGTATTGCACTACTTCCATATAAACTTGAAGATCGCTTGTAAATCTATCAGCATCAATCTGCTCCTGCACGTTTATTTTTTTTATTTCATGTTCTATATCATTTTGATTTAATATTTTGGATACATTAAGCTCTAGCCATTGTGCTGCAACCGATTCAATCCCCTCGGATTCTTGATGTCTGGACAATCCGGATTCAAGCTCTTGAATTAAATTCTTGGCTTGCTCTCCATCTGAGGACTCTTTTACCTGTTGTATAGTCTGATTAGCTAAATTCTCAACAGTAGACGGAACGATATCTCGGTAGACTAGCCCTAGCACTGCAACAATCTTACGAGCGTACTTGTCATCTATACGAGCAGCCTCACGCTCTCCAGCAACAGTGCCATTCAGAAATTTTGTCACTGTTTTCGTAGTAGTATCAGCGATTTCAGCAATTTTTTCATTACTCAAATTCTGGCAGTTAGCCTTAGCTTCTTCCATCAGCTCAAGCCCACGCTGACCACGTAGGACAGCAATTTTCTCACTACTTATCTCTGGCCACTTAGCTTTAGCTTCTTCCATTAGCTCAAGCCCTTGTGGGCTGGCAAGTACTCCGCGTTTACGTTGTCGCATAATAATACGGATGTTTGGTATTGCACTCTAGATCAGTCCGACTAACTAATTGCAGAAAAGTCAGAAGGAATATTGCTACTTCAAATAGTACTTTATTGAGAGAGTTTTTGGAAGAAACTGCCACTATTCTAAAACAAAATAGATCATAGGTTCTATTGATTAACAAGTAATGCTCACAGTTACTGAAGGAATTTTTAGGAAAAAAAGAGAATCTTAGCTTATCTGTCAAATAGCTTCTATTAGTTGCCTGGTATAAGTTTCAGACAAACAGTACTTTTGATTTATCGGGCAAAAGCCCTTCACATGAAAGGCAAACAACAATGATTCAATTACCAAGCCAGAAGAAAGCTCAACGAATTATCTTCAGATATGTCTTCCCTACACTAGGGGCGCTAGCAGCTACAACTACTATTATCGTGAACTACCCAACTATCGTCACAATGTTTGAGCAGGTACAAAACTGCCCATCAGTAGAGATGATAACAACGTGTCTTACAGTGAAGTAAATTTTGAAAGCTAGTTTCTAACTAACAACAACACCCTGAGTAGAGCGTACCCTTCCTTAGGGCTGTCATGCTCATCAATCCCCCAGCTTTGCTGGGGGTGTCTGACTGCTCCGTTCCAATTCCCAATCTTGAGTACGATCGTATCAATCTAAACCAATGCCTTTCGCTTTGGCGTAAATTCATAGGTGACGATCGCCCCACGGTTGAAATCCGATCGCAATACCCTCTAATATTCAAAACACCGATCGCCCTTGTTTCCGCAAGACCGATCGGCTGACCAAAAACCTTTAAAAAGCAAAGGCAAGGCTAAAAATGAATATCACACGAGTCGAACGCGATGGCGTTGAATTTTTCACGATCGATCGCACCGGAGAATCAGGAATGTCAGAAGCGGGCCTCGCTCGTCTCTGTGGTGTAGATCGAAAATCAGTATCAAATCGCATCCGTAGTATGGGTGCGACTAAAAACCAAAATTTTGACTCCGAAGCCGCACTAAATAGCTATTCTAGGGTGCGACCAAAAGGCTTAACACCTGAAGAACGAAGTTATATTTCGCACTTTGCTTTCATCAGTGCTTCGGCTTGTGCCCAGGTGATTGAGTATTTCGCTTTTGAATCAAAACACAAAACAGAAGCTGCTCTTTTTGCCTATCGGAAGTTCGGCCAGATTGGCATCACAGCTTGGATTCAGGAGATGACCAACTGGCATGGCAACGCCGTCCCCAAAAACGGCATCGTCACCGACTTCAAAACGATCGAACTTCTCCTCGACAAAAAACTAGACTCAACTTCCTACCGAATTTATTTCATCCTGCAAAAAGCAATCCGATCGCGCACAACCCTCACCGCCGATGAAATCATGCAGCGCGCCGACATTTCCCGATCGACCTACAGCACCGCAGTCACCAAGCTCGAAGCCCTAGGCTTACTCCCCGACTGGTGCAAAATTCAACGCAAAAACCAGCCCGAAAAAGTAGTGCGCGATCGGCTCCAAACCCAACTCGGCGGCAAAGCAGAAGCTTACACACGCTGGGGTTTGATTGACTTGTTAACCGAAACAGAATTAATTGAAGTGAAAATTGTGAGCCACTGGAAAGATGCGATCGGCCACCTGATCGCCAAAAGCCGCAAATATCCCACCCATCAAAAGCGTTTGCATTTGTTTGGCTACGAAGAACCCTGCCTCGAACACATCGAAGACGTTTGCCGCGACTGCCAAATCAAAATCACCTTTGAACAAATCACAAAACCCAAAAAGGTCTTAGCTGGAAGTTAAACCTCCCAGAAATCCTCATCATTAAGGAATATGTACAAGTCCCATTAGAACAGGACTTTTCTAATGGGTTCCTCTACGCTGGGAGTTTAGATATTGGTCATTACGAGCCTGATTTTATGTATAAACCTTTTGTCGAACACCTCCAACAGGAACTGTTCCGAAAATTTGACCTTCAGGCCCGCCCCATTCCCGCAGGTCTCGACCATAAAATCAGCGATCGTGGCAAATCCCCCTC
>JANMIS010000998.1:0-2105 GCA_031375925.1 Synechococcales cyanobacterium OTE_70_concoct_197_sub | reverse complement strand
CATCACCAAACATTATTTCGGCTTTGTTAGAAGACTGTGGAGGCGTATCGTCGTGGCGATGGGACGTTGCGAGAATGAGATTCGTTGCCGAAGAAATGTGAATTTCCCCGTCATGAACAATAGTGATCGGGTCGCCTTGGTTGAGATCTAGTTTGAGTTGGTGAGGTAGTCGATAGGCAAGAGTTGCCTGGCCAACCTTCGTTGCTTTAGTGTCAAACTCAATCATTCCTAGCTCGTGATCAATCGTCCGAATGGTTCCGCTCAGTTTCCAGTCTCCTGTCAGTAGCTTTCTGTCTAGCTCACACGCAATTCCTAATTTGACTCCTTCCGGAATCTTTGATGTACCGCGTATGGAATGAGGTCGGAATAGAGTTGGGCTGGTTCGAACGATGCGTACGGGCTCTTCCGCGTTGATCGAACTAGTTGCTAAACAGCAAAACACGTATACAAAACTGAGTCTGCGAAAGTCTCGATTTCGTGGATAGGTTTGCACGATGAGCGATTCCTGGATTAAGGGTTGAGCAGTGGAAACTTCAATCGCCCCCAATCGGACGTATCGGTAAGTTTTTGGAAGCCCGGGGGAGGGTTTTCTTTCAACAGGTCTTTCGGAACGGGTTGCAAATCGATCATTCCATTTCCATTCCAATCATGTGGGTAGTGATTGGCAACGCCAAGGACTTCCAGCAGGGATGCTTCGTCTAGGCAAGCATTCATCCCTTCAGAATAGGCGTATACGTAATCGCCAGTTGGTTTGCCATCGACTGCGGAGAGTTTTCCATCAATATCACGGCCTTTGAAAGTAAAAAGGTAGTTCATTAGTGAATTGAAATTCGGTTTGTAATTTAAGCCAGATTGTGTTTCTTCTCCGACATGGGAAAGTCCAAACGTATGACCCAATTCGTGAATAAACACACCAAGTTGAAAATTGTGTTCGATCGCTCTCATTTGACTGACCCCGAGAGTCAAGAAAAAGGTCGATCCAGTTCGCCCTCCGCCGGTAGATCCAGTGCCAAACTGTTGATCTGCAAACAAACAATATCGGAAAACTTGGTGTCGATTCGTTGCGAAGTACATCGGGTTGTTACGAACCGCCTCAGCGTCGGTGTAATTTTCGGGAGGTTTTATGAACGCTTTCGCTCCAAAGCCTGTGAATTTTGTCCAAGGGACCAAGGAGCCGCCGCTCCCCTTTCCGACTTTCTCAAATTCGGGTTGACCGAAATCGATATGGAGAGAAATCCCACTGGATCCATCTGGATTGAGGATTGGAGCTTGCGAGAAAATATGACTCGCGTCCTCGAAGATCTTAGGAAGCGGATAGTCTCGTTCAGCAAAATCCGACCAAACGCGATTCTTGACAATCATGCGATCCACTTCCACAAAGACATCCTTTCGATTGGGGTTTGCGCCCATCGCAGGTAGGTCTAATCCGTTTACTCCTTTGCTTTCCCAGTCGTCCAGGAATCCATCCCCGTCGCTATCCAAATTTTCTTTGCACGGGATGGTGAGTGTAAGTGAATTAGAACGCTGGTTGTCCGGATTGCTTACCGAGATCGAAATCTCTTGGCCAACTTGCATATGGTCCAAATCGGTATAGACAGAATCGTAATGATAGATGGGAAATGCAAAGTAAGTGGGGTCCATCGAGTAGCCAGCATGTGCGCGATCCCAACCCAGGCCAAGCCAATTCGCGTTATCCAATCGAGATTGGTGCTTCGCGATGGAGTTGACACCCCCTTCGATTTCAATTCTTGCACCAGAATCAATGTTCGCTCCGCTGAGATGCACTGAAAAAGAACAAGTTTGGTCTTGCTGGCAGTAATTCAGCAATGACACGTAGTCAATACGCGGCGGCGTACGGACTTTGAGCGATTGAACAAGATGAGGCAATGGAGTGATCGAACCAGTGATGATCGACGACTCGCCACGAAATCGAGACTCTGAAAACAACTCTGCTTTCACATTCGGTCCGACAAGCAAGGATTTGCCTTGGAAATTCTCGATGCTCGCAATATCAATCGCGTCAGTCTGCGGCATGGCTGCGGGGAACTGTTTAAGTCGACCTTGATAGTTCTCCTCGGAGAACAGCCATACACCTGCGGGCGGTG
>JANMIS010000997.1:0-2961 GCA_031375925.1 Synechococcales cyanobacterium OTE_70_concoct_197_sub | reverse complement strand
GCGACGTTTGCGCCAGTCATCTTCGGTGGCGATTTCGAGGAGGCGTTCCATGACGGTGTGCTTTTGGGGGCTGTCGTGGAGGCTGCCCATGGCATCGATGCAGGCTTCTTGGACGGGCCGATCGTCGCCGTTTAAGCCTTCAAGGCAGATTTCTAGGAGTTCGATCGGGCTGTCCATTTCAGTGATAGCGGCCAGGATGCTGCGCCGAAGAAGCCAGTGGTCGTCTTGGATGAAGGCGGTGACTAGGTGGGAGAGAGAGACTCGACCGAAGAGAGACAAAGAATTTGAGGCTTCGGCGCGGACGCTGGGGGTGTCGTCGAATTTCATCATTTCGAGAAGGGCTTGGAAGCTACGATCGGTTTGGTGCTTGGCGAGGGCCATGGCGATGAAGGTGCGCACGAGGAATTCCCGATCGCTAAGCTGGTCAAGCAAAATCGGGACGGCGATTTCGGACGGATAATGGTGAAGGGCCTGAACGGCTTTTAGACGAAGTTGAAAATCTGCTTGCTGCAAATTCTCTTGAATTTCGTTTAGTTCCATGGTTTCGCCGCCCTGAGTCTAGTAAGTGTTGTCTTGTTTATTTTCCATGATGTCCCAGTTTTCTGCTCGTGCTATTGACCCTGCCCAAACTGATGCGCTGCTGGAGGTTGTGACGCAACAGATTACTTTGTTGACGTTTGATGAGGGAGATGAGGAAATGTTAGGACGGCTGGTAAGTTGTCTGGCGGATCCGAGGGAGGGGGCGCAGATGGCGTTGGCGAGTACGTTTGGAGAGATTGGTGAGGCCGCAACGGGGATTTTGGTTGAGGGGCTGTTGGGGCATCCGATCGCATTGGCAAGGCGCGGTTGTGGGCGAGCGTTGGCGAAGGTGCGGGATCCGGATGCGGTACCGGGATTGATTCAGGCGTTGTTGAGAGACTCGGACCCGAGGGTGAAGAGTGCTGTGGCGAGTGCGTTGGTGGCGATCGGTGAGCCTGCGGTTCTGGCGCTGTTGGATGTGATTGCAAGTGAGGTGGGGATGACGGAGACAGGGTACGCAGCTTGGGCTTTGGCACATATGGATGAGACGGCATTGCCTGCGTTTTATGGGGCGATCGATTCTCCGGTGGGGGCGGTGCGGTGTGCGGTTTTGGCAGCGACTTGTGCGGTTTTGAAGGCGCATGGGAAACAGGATGAACGGGCGATCGCGTTAATTGTGAGTGCTTTGACGGATTTGGATCCGATGGTGCGGACTGAAGCGGCGACGGCGATCGGCAATATTCCTTTAAAAGTGGAAGTGGAGAAGCTTTTGGTGACGTTAGCGGATCCGGTAGAGGATGTACGGCGGGTGGGGGCAATCGCGTTGGGGCGGTTGGGCGATCGGAAGGCGATCGAATTTTTGGAGCGGGCGGCTGCGAGTGATGAGTCGAATTCAGTGAGGATTTTGGCGGCGTTGGCGATCGGGGCGATCGGGTAGTTGCGTAGGTTCGATCCCCCTAAATACCCCTTGAAAAGGGGGACTTTGAGATGTTTAGGGCGATTGAATCTTTTCTGAAAATCACTCCTTTCTCCGGTTCCCCCTTTTTAAGGGGGCTAGGGGGATTCCCGTGCCGGGATGCAAATGTCTTTATTTCACAGTGAAAGTAGTCGGTAATCTCAACTTAGAAATACGTGAATATAACCGAGTAGATATTTGACTTCCATTCGTGTATGGCAATTTCACGAATGGAAAGAGGAGGCCGATTGATTTACGCTAAGTATACACATTATGGATATGTCCATATATCGTGTTCATGGTTTCATTTTTAAACTGTGACAGAATAATTTCGTTAGCAATTTAGAACTCAAAAAACCACTCATTATGACAAAACGATTGTTCAATGGTTTCGCAGTTGCAATGTTTTCTGCTACGAGTTTAATGATGTTTGCTAACCCAGCAAAAGCATCAGAAGTTGAATGTTCCGATAACGGAGTTGATACGGCAATTTGTGTAGATCAGTATGGTAACGCAGCCATCTCTACGATCGATGATGAAGGTAATCAAATCACGGTTGATAGTGACGGAAACTATGAAATTGAGTTTTCAAGCTAAATCTGTTTTGTAAGGCTAGTCTAGTTTTCAACGTCGTAATACTAACTTTTTAGTCACTAAAAATGAACTTAAATCTAATCAAGTTACTACCCGGTCTTCTGTTAGCCACAACGCTAGCGAGTGTTCCGCTAATTCCCGCATTTGCTCAGCCTATTTCGGTGGTTGCTCAAGCTAAGCCCGTTCTAGATTTGAATCTCACGCCGACTCAAAAGAAGCAACTTAAAGAAATTCAAGAGACGACTCGTGGAGAGATTCAAAAGTTATTGACTCCAGAACAAATGACTCAGTTTACTGAGGCTAGAAATAAAGGGAAATCTTTCAGTAAAGCGATGGCTACCGTAAAGTTAACCAGTGAACAAAAAGCAAAGATTTCTGAGATCAAAAAGCAGGGACGTGTAAAGGAAGATGCTGTCTTAACGGATGAACAGCGTCAGAGAATGCAGGCAGTCGGCCCGAAATCTACTAAATAACCGATCGAGTTTTTGTTAAAGAAAATTATCCATAAAGGAGGACTATAGTATTTTCACTATAGTCCTTTTTTTATTGGGTGAATGCACATTCATTAGTTGCTCCGATCGTCGCTATTTTTTAGAGAAGTACGTACAATTTAAGGAGTTATTTTTGCTTCTTTTGAGAGGGATTTCAACTAAAGAAGGAAGGAGATTGATGAGAACCAACTACACCATGATTATTCAATGGTCAGACATCGACAAGATTTTCCTCGTGACGATTCCTGAGTTTAGCGATCGGGTCATGATGCCCTGTACTCATGGCAATACCTAAGTCGAAGCGGCACGGCACGGGTTAGAAGTCCTCGAAACATTCTTAGAAATTTGGCAAGAAGCAGGGAAAAGCATCCCAGAGCCGAGAGCATTAGTCGCTGCGTAGTC
>JANMIS010000145.1:0-1673 GCA_031375925.1 Synechococcales cyanobacterium OTE_70_concoct_197_sub | reverse complement strand
TCCATACAGCGTCTCCATATAGTGCATCCCTAGTTGGCTTGTGAAGTCTCGGCGGCCACCCGCAATTCCGTAGGTTATGGACCGCAAAAAATGCCAGAAATCCCGCCAGCAAGCATCTGCTCGTTCTTGGGGATAAAGGCGACCACCGGGTTCCAAAATTCCTGGCAATTGGGGTAGGAGTTTTGCTCTAGCTTCGTCAACTATTTCGCTGGCTTGGTCTCTGAAGAGTCGAGCAACGGGGACCAAGCCTGCCATCTTGGGTGCAAGCTGCTCGATGATTTCAAAATCCTCGTCTGTTAAGTAACGCCGATCGTCATCGGCTTGTTGAAATCTTGAAATAGACTCCGGCGGATGCCCTGGACGCCAGGATGAAAAATCCATGATGCGCGCTTTTTTAATTAGGTCTTTGACGCTATCACTCAGTTCCATAAAGCTCTCCGCCGATTTGTCGCTTTAATCCTCTCACGCCTCTACCGAACCGCAAATCTCGCCTGCTTAAATCGACAAAGCGCGGAATGTAAGACCAATGCTTTTTTTATGGGCGTTAAGCCATCCTTCAGATAAACGCGGTAGACGGGCGATCGTAATAGAACCCAAAGCGCATACCGCTCAGGCGAAGAGGTGATGACACAAGGGATTTTTTGTTCTGAGAGGGCTATGGCAATTTGGTAAAGGTTTGGCCGTTCGCCTAGAGTGGCGGATTTTATATTGCCGTACATTTTGCCGCCAAGAGACATTCCATCCCGCAAATCACCTTCCCCAAAAAAATGAAACGGGGTGGCTTGGGTCAGGGGAACGATCGGAGGCATCATCACTTCACTAACCCCAAAACGGATCCCTAGAATCTGAAAAATGCGACGGCGAAGTTCAGTTTGATTGGATAAGTTATTTCGACCGGATGCCAATGCTCGTCTGTATAAGACAGTCAGCATTTCTAAATGTCGCACCTTGGAAACTGCAACAAACTTCTTCGGATAGAGGCTAGATAAAAGTTGGTCAAGGCTAACGCTTTCGGACACGCGGAGCGATCGAGCTTGGACTTCACTCAAACTTTCCACGTGGTCTTGGAGCATTCGGCGAATGGTGTAGTTCGTGAATGGAGATAGATGCATTGGGATTGTCCGCTTTATATATGGAACGGAAGGATTTAATTTCTAAACCAGTTCACTGAAAAACTCGGCCACTAGTGAACGCAGTCTTTTTTGTGAGCTTTATTTTCGAATTGTAACGATCGACCTCACTCAGTCGGGGTGATCTCGATCGGGGGCTGGGAGCGATCGGGATAGAAGAATCGCTGAATAACGTGATTTTGATCAAAAACCCAAGACTTGAATTGGTAGACGGTTGTCTCTGTAGAGATAAATATTGTGGGGGCTGGTGGTGGATCGCCGGAGTCGTTTTCGTATTGACCCCCTGCTTCAGAGTATATAGAGCGCTGGATCGATACCAGGGGTGTTTCGCCGTCTAGAGGGTTAGATGGCTGGCTGACGTTGTATTCCAGGCGATATTCTTGTCGGCGTTGAAGGATGGCAGAGACGATCGCTAGGTGTTCATCATCGAGAGAATAAACGGATTCCTGTTCGCCTCGTTTGCCTTTGTGGCGCACTTTGGTTTTGAGACCAAGTTGGGTTAGGAGCTGGGAGAGGATCCAGTTGTTGTTGGAGTCTTCTTTG
>JANMIS010000134.1:0-10836 GCA_031375925.1 Synechococcales cyanobacterium OTE_70_concoct_197_sub | reverse complement strand
GATTTTGACAAGGCGCAGGACTTTTTCGACTGTGGGACGATCGTGGCCTGCGGAAATAATCTGTGCTGGGGATTCGTGGTTTTGCACAAATCGTTCGAGAATATCATCGAGCACCTCATACTCTGGAAGCGAGTCCTGGTCTAACTGTCCAGGTTTTAATTCTGCACTAGGAGGCTTGGTAATGATATTAGTAGGAATGATTTCAGTTGTGCGATTGAGCCATTTGCAAAGGTCAAAGATTTTGGTTTTCGGAACGTCGGCGATCGCAGCCAGTCCGCCATTCATATCACCGTACAACGTACAGTATCCCACTGCAATCTCAGACTTATTACCTGTTGTAATCAACAAATAATTAAACTTATTCGCAATTCCCATCAGCAAGGTGCCTCGAATCCGAGATTGCAGGTTTTCTTCAGCCACCCCAAACTCTGTGCCTACGAACATTTCAGCCAGCGAAGAATCAAAACTTTGCATCATGGGCGCGATCGGAACGGTTTGCGTCTTAATCTTAAGGTTTTGCGCTAGGGCGACAGCATCGGTAATGGAATGCTCAGAACTGTAGGGCGAGGGCATAAGGATTCCTAGGACGTTCTCTGCGCCTAGAGCCTCTGCTGAAATTGCCGCCACGATCGCCGAGTCAATCCCACCGCTCAGTCCTAACAAAGCCTGTTTGAACCCACATTTTCTTGCATAATCTTTCACCCCCAAAACCAGTGCAGAATAAAGTTCCTCTGATTCGTCTAAACGTGAAGCAGGAGTTTCAACTGATGTAAATATTTGGTTTCCCCACATAATCTCTCGACTGCACTCTTTCAGTTGTGGAAGCCGATCGCAAATCAATCCATTTTTATTGACTACACAGCTTCCACCGTCAAAGATTAGATCGTCATTCGCCCCGACTTGATTGACGTAAATAATGGGTTGCTTAAAGCGAACAGCAGTATGTTGCAGCATTTGTTCGCGAATGGTTTGTTTTCCCATGGTGTAGGGGGATGCGGAGAGATTAACGGTGAAGTCTACATCAAGGGCCGCGAGGTCTGCGATCGGGTTGACCTGATAAGCCCGTTTCCCCCAAAACTCTTCATCATTCCAAAGATCTTCGCAAATAGTAACACCAATCTGAACATGGTCTAAGGTGAAATGATTGGGTAGATTTCCTGGTTGAAAGTAGCGGGCTTCATCAAAAACATCGTAGGTTGGCAGTAAACGTTTATAGAAAATTTGTTTAATATGATTGTCTTGAATCAAGGCAACGCTGTTATAAAGAGGCTTTTCGCCCTTTTCTTCCGCATTCGGATTTCGTTCTGCAAACCCAATTAGGGCTGTCAATGTCTTGGGAAATGCGTCGGCTAATTCGTTTAGTTTCGATCGCATAGCCTCAATGAATTCTGGCTTTAATAGCAGGTCACGGGGCGGATAGCCACAGAGAGAGAGTTCTGGAGTGAGGAGAAGCTGTGTCCCAGTTTTTACGGCGTTCTGGGCCACTGTAAGGATGGATTGTGCGTTGGCTTTTAAGTCGCCGATCGTGGGATTAAGCTGTGCGATCGTAATTTTCATGATGTCTATGTGAATAGTGGTTTGTAGCGAACTAGATAAAGACGAGTGCCTTGTCTCTCAGAGGTGCAAATGCGTCAGCATCAAACCGATACAAACTCGCTGGACGACCTGCGCCGCGTGAGGCTTTGACGCCCGTATCTTCTAGAAATTTTAGTTTTAATAAGCGCGATCGGAAATTGGAATAATCAGAGAAGTTTTCGCCAAGCACGGTGGTATAAAGTTGGTAAAGATCACTAAGCGTAAATAGATCAGGCAACACTTCAAAAGCCACTGGACTATATTCTAATTTATTGCGCAATCGACAGTGACCATATTGAATTATCTTCGCATGATCAAATGCTAAATCAGGGAGCTGATTCATCGGATACCAAGCAATTCCACTTACGCCATTAGCAATCAGTTCCGCTTCAGAATAACGAACGAGGGCAAAGTAACTCACGGATAAATACCGCACACCATAACTTTCCTGAGCTTCCCTCGGATCGCGCATGGGGCCGCCGAAGGTGTAGAGCTGTTCGAGATAAAGGTTTTGAACTCGGATTTTTTCAGCTAAAATTCGATCGGCTGCCGCTTCTAGTGCTTCTCCATTTCGGACTAGCGTTCCCGGTAGACACCACTGACCCAAGAATGGCTCCTCCTGCCTCATAACAAGCAGAACCAGCAATCGTTGTAGGTCTGTATCTACAGAGAAGATTACATTATCAACACCGACTCTAAAATCAGCGAGAAGCAGTTCATCTAAGCGATGGTCCTTGTGTTGAGGATGACGATCGAGTTCGGAACTCAGACGATGGGGCATGGGTAAAGTTTCTCCTGTTGAATATAGTGTTGTACTAATCCTGGCACCGCGTTGGGTTTTGCATAGGTGCGGTAGGCGCTAGATGAGACATCGGGGGTGGTGAGGTCGGCGATCGTCATGATGCCACCCATGCGATCGATGCGGGCAATTGACTCCGGCAAAATGGCATAGCCAGGTCGAGGAATCACCAATAAGTCTACTTCTGCCAGAAGTTCTTTCGCTTGATACCAGGTCGTCAACTGTGCAAGCAGGTCAGCACCCAGGACAAAAGTAAACTTCGCTTGAGGCCAAATTTCTCGGGCACGGTGGACGGTCGTAATGGTGCGAGGATAGCTGAGTTCGGGGTAGACCTGTAGATTGGGCGTTTGAGGTTCGATCGCTTGGGTTAGCAATCGCAGCATTTGATTGCGGTGGGAGAGGGGCGTTTGGTCCCGTTTAAAGGGATTATCTGAAGCCCAGACCCCGACCCGATCGTAGCGATAAGACAACCATCGCAAAATCGCGAGATGACCATAGGTTGGCGGGTCGGCGCTGGTTCCAAAGAGAGCGATTTTGAGAGTAGACATCATGATTAGGTAGATGTAATTAAAATTGAGTTCCCTAGAATTGGGGTTAGAGAGCCGATCGACTGGTCTTCGATACCAAGTGATCCAAACTCAGGGAAATTTTTGGAGTGACGATCGTTGCCCCTTGCACTCGCCGCATTTCTGACGGTAGCGCTAAGACTGAGGTTCGAGTTCGATTAGAAATAATGTCTAAAGATTCTTCAGGATGTAATCGCTGACCATCCCCCATCATTTTTTGGAGCAATGGCGTTTCATCGGGTTCGGCATTGTCGGTGATGAGACCAATCCGATCGGTCAATCCCTCTGGCCCAATGCTGCGAAACACCTGTTTGCGACCGGGGTAACTTTTTTTATTCAGTGATTCTTTCATCACTGGAATGCCATCAATTTCCACGAGTTTATACACACCATTGACCGGATTTCCCGTTACCAATTGCGTCCCAATGCCATAGCCATCGAGGCAAGCACCAGATGCTTGTAGGTATTCAATGCGAAATTCATCTAAATCACCACTAGCCACGATCGCAACCCCCGGCAACAATTCCCGAATCTCTTTAGACAATGTAACTAAATCTCCCGAATCAATTCTCACTCCAGTTAATTGTTGCGGTGGGTTTGCTTTCAAAGCTTTGGCAGCGGCAATGGTGTCGTAAGTATCAATCAATAGCGGCGCAGCGGGAAAATAGCGATGAAAGGCTTCAAAGGCTTTAGCTTCACTACCTTCCGTTGCCGCTAATGCCATCACTAAAGAATGTGCCATGGTGCCCACTGGAATGCGGCCTAGTTGCAATGCCGCCAGCACATTGGACGTGCCATCAAATCCAGCAGCAATCGCAGCCCTAGCCGCAAATAGCGCAGCCTGCGGACTAAATGCGCGTCTCGTTCCAAACTCATACAGCTTTGCATCATCCCCTGCAATGTCACGCATTCGGGCCGATCGAGTCGCAACTAAGGTTTGGTAATTGATGACATTCAGTAAATAAGTTTCGACCCATTGGGCCTGCCACAAGGGCGCTTCAACCCGCAAAATGGGTTCATTGGGCAAGACAACCGTACCTTCAGGAACAGCCCAGACGGTACCTGTGAATTTGCCTGTTTGTAATAGCTGCCAAAATCGATCGGGAGCATTTTCAAAGAGTTTAGTATTCCAAAGGGCCTCGATTTGATTGGGTGTAAATTGTAAAGTTTCCAAATACCGCAAAGCATCTTGCAACCCCATCGCCACCAAATACCCAAAATCCTGCGGCATCTTTCGAGTAAAAAGTTCAAAGCTGGCCGATCGGTTTTCAAGCCCTTCCCCTGCGTAACAGGCAGCCATTGTAATTTGATACAAGTCCGTCAGCAAGCTCATGTCATCTAAAGCTAGTGCAGTCATCAAATCGGGTTGAACAACGATGGTTTTATATTATGGTAACTTCAACCAAAAGTCAAGTCAGGGCCTGTGAAGCTCGCCGATTCTAAAGCCGACTTTGAAAAGAAATATGTCGCATTAGCGTAGATGCGATGGGACGATCTATAGTGAAAGCAGGTTCAAGTCCCAACAATATTTGCACCTTTCCAATCGAGATACATTGATACTGGTTCCTCTTCAATCCAAGTTCATCGTTGTTTAATTGTGAGGCTTGTCTATGCATATGCCAAAGTTTTTTGAGACTACGATCGCCTATGTTTCAGAGGCTGTGAGTCGAATTTTTGGATTGGATGATGATAATTATCCAGCTACCGGAGCACAGCCATTCACCGGAGATAAGAATCCCGTCAAGTGGGAGTAGCTGTTTACGATCGTCACATGCTTTTACACCCGTTTGCCTATGGAAACTAAGTCATCTATTCAAACCTAAACCTTCAAAAACGAACCCGCCTTTACAATTCTAAGTAAAGGCGGGTTTATTTTGGGCCACACACCCATGAATTAAAGTTTAAGAGGCGGGATGCTCATTCCTAAGCAGAGAAGGACTTACCGCAGCCACAGGTTTGGTCGGCATTGGGGTTGGTGAATTGAAAGCCTCCACCGATCAAAGCATTGCTGTAGTCAAGCATCATGCCATAGATGTAAAGCAAGCTTTTCGGATCACAGACCACTTGGAATCCGTCGTAGTCATACATTTCATCATCAGGGCGAACATTGCTCAATTGCTCGAAGTCCATAGTGTAAGACATGCCTGAACAGCCTCCACCCCGAACGCCCACGCGCAGGCAAAGGTCTGCACCTTGCTGATCTCGCAATGCGCGAACTTGAGCTAAAGCAGCGTCTGACATCAAAATGCCTTTTGTTGGTGCTATTGCAACTGCTTGGGTCATGGGTCTTCTCCTGAGAAGTTTATCTAAAACGCGCTTGTTCTATTTTAGAGTGGCTTTGACCAAGTTGCACTGCTCACTGTTAATTCTTTAGGTCTAGCTACCGCAGAAATTGGGGTGACTTACGGTAATGTAAAAGTAATTGACTTTTAAGATATACCTTTAGCCCCGATCGCCACCATGACTTCTGCACTACCGTCCCACCAAAAGTCTAAAGCCCTAAAACCCGGTAGTCGTCGCCCTGCAAAGGAACTCTGTAGCGAGTGTGGGCTATGCGACACTTCTTATATTCATTACGTGAAAGAAGCCTGCGCTTTTATCAATCAACAGTTTGACAAGCTAGAAACCCTTGCCCATGGCCGTAGTCGCGATCTAGATTCTCCCGAAGAACTCTACTTCGGCGTTCATCAGTCCATGATGCAAGCGCGAAAAAAAGAACCAATTCCCGGCGCACAATGGACAGGCATTGTCAGCACGATCGCCATTGAAATGCTAGAGCAGGGCCTTGTGGAAGGTGTCGTCTGTGTGCAGAGTGCGGCGGACGATCGCTTCACGCCCGTCCCTGTGATTGCCAAGACTCGGGAAGAGATTCTTGCTGCCAAGGTGAATAAACCCACGTTGTCTCCCAATCTCAATATTTTAGATTTGGTCGAACGATCGGGCCTAAAAAAGCTCCTCGTCATCGGTGTCGGATGCCAAATACAAGCTCTGCGCGCCGTGCAAGACAAAATCGGTCTAGAGAAGCTGTATGTGTTGGGCACGCCCTGCACTGATAACGTGAGCCGTGCAGGGCTTCAGAAGTTTTTGGAGACGACGAGCCGATCGCCCGAAACAGTGGTTTATTATGAATTCATGCAGGATTTTAACGTCCATTTCAAATACGAAGATGGCTCGACAGAATTAGTGCCTTTTTTTGGGTTAAACACCAAAGAATTAAAAGATGTATTTGCGCCCTCTTGTTTGAGTTGTTTTGACTATACCAATGCATTGGCAGACATTGTGGTTGGGTATATGGGAGCGGAGTTTGGGTCGCAGTGGATTGTAGTGCGAAATGAAACAGGAGCAGCAATGCTGGACCTAGTGCAGGATGCCATCACAACGCAGCCTGTGACGAGTCAAGGAAACCGTAAAGAGGCGGTTCAGCAAGGGATCGCGGCTTATGACCAAGCGATGACGCTACCGATGTGGTTTGCGAAGGCGTTGGGAGTGGTGATTAAACAGATTGGGCCAAAGGGATTGGAATATGCGCGGTTTTCAATCGATTCTCACTTCACTCGCAACTACCTCTTTGTTAAACGTAACTATGCAAATAAGTTAGAGCGCCACGTCCCCGAGTTTGCAAGGCGGATTGTGGCGCAGTATAAGTTGCCGAAGTCGTAGGATTTTCAGTTTTAGTTTGAGGTTCAGAGACTGTATATGAGTTATACAAGTTAACGAACAGGCTTAAAATTCTGGGTGAAGCGCATCCAGGCCTCCACTTTCTCACCCTTGATATTCAAAGTCGGAATCCTGATGGTACTGGGTTCTTCGATTTCAGCCATGAAGATTGCGGTGGGTTCACCTCTGCCCATACCGTAGGCCGTTGCCAAGTCCTGCGCTAATTTGCAGCTAATCTGGAATCGCCCCATGTTGGTGTCATTTGCACTGTAGAACCAGGTTCTGTCTTGGCTGCTGCGGGTATTGTTGCACTGGTAATGAGTAATTTCGACCATTTTGGCAATATGCACATCGTAAATGCGTAAGCGGCCCCCATCAAAAGCTTTCGTCGTGTCCGAGTTGGGCGTTCGTAGAAACCAATTATCGCCGTCGGTGCCGATCGTCGTTCCATCCGAACTCACTGTTTTGCTTTGGGCGTTGACTCCTTGGGTAAAGCCTGCGGTCAAAATCAGCGTTGCGATCGTGGCGGAGAGTAAAGATTTGATAAGCATAGATTTGGGGATTGAGAAAGGGATTAAAAGCACACACTGACTAAGAGCGATCGATGAAGCTCCCATCGCTCTTAGTCAGTTTATCTAAAATTCCCAGCCCAAAGGATTATGCAATTAAGCATGAACCAATCTTTAAATTCATTAATTTTTAGCCAAGAATTTTTTGGTCTCAACTTGTCCCGCAATGCCCATGGCTTTAGCAGGCGTTTGATTATGAACAACCATGACAGCGCCCGCATTCCCTGAAGAAATCTCCACTTCCTTTTGCCCAGTCCAGCTCTGTTTAGCCCCCTTCTCTAGGGTTCCTTCAAATTTCACTTCACCATCTACCGTAACCTGAACCCAACTGGCTTCATTAAGACTTACCGCAACGCTGACCGGACCTGTAGCGCTCGGACTTGGGCTAGCACTTGGGGATGGGCTAGCACTTGGAGATGGGGTAGAACTTTTTGGGCTTGGGGCAACTGAAGCCACTGAGGAGGGACTGGGACTAGCGGCTGGACTGGATTCTAGAGGAAGAGATTTTGTTACCATTGGGGGATTTTTGGGCTGGGAGGGTTGTTCAGCAGTCTGGATGCCCTTGATCAAGGCGATCGCACCCGAAAGCAACCCTAACCCCAAAACCGCGCCACCGATCGCAGGCCATAACCAACTAGGGAGCTTTTGAGCATTACTTTGTGATCTATAAAGGTCTGAGGTGTCAGGATTGGCAACGGTCGGAGTAACCACAGTCGCAGGGGACTTGGAGGCAGGCTTGGAGGCTCCGTTGCTAACAGATTGATCTGATTGCGGGGGTTGAACAGGATTGACCCACGATCGGCCTGAAGGCGTAGACGTATCAAGGGAAACCCGCTTGTTGATCACATCGACGAGCGGGGGACGGGGGGCTTCCTTGATCAGATCAACTGCGACAGGTTGAGTATTCAGCGGAATCTCTTGAGCAAGCTTCTCCCCATCTAGGCCAACGAGTTTGGCATACCGCTTGACAAAGCCTTGAACAAAAATGGGTTCGGGGAGCTTGAAGGTTTCCCCAGCTTCGAGAGCCTTAAGGATCCGTGTAGAGATAAAGGTCTTAGTTGCTACTTCTTCTAGAGAAATCCCTTGCGCTTCTCTAGCCTGGACGAGCTGCTGAGTGACCCGTTTGAGGTTTTCTGCTGACGAAGTATCCACAATTCTTTCCCCTATCAAGCCAAAGATCAGATAAAGCAATAAGCCAAACAATACGCCAATCTGACCGGGTTTAGTCAAGGTCTTTCTAAACCTTTTTAGCTATTTTTCTACAATTCCATCAGATTATTTCAAAATTAGACTAAATAAGCTAAGAAGAAAAAATTAGGCGATCGGTTGACCTCGATCATCTAAACCCAGTGAGCTAAACCTGGTGAGCTAAACCCGGTGATTTAACCCAAGGACTCTAATGGCCTAGCCACTCCGCAATCAGTTCGGGCTGTTTTTTCACGGCAAAGACCTTAATGGCGTGATAACCGACTTTTTCTCGGAGTCGATAGATCTGCTTGATGGGTAGGTTCATGGCGGTGGCGATCGCCTCTTGGGTGTGCCCTTGAAGGTAAAGTTGTAGCCATTGAACGGCTTCGTTGCCGACTTTTTGATCTAAGTAAACAATGAGATTTTCAACAACAGCAGTACGGGACTCTTGCTGCTGGGCTTGGGCTTCAGCTTCTTGGTAGTCGGCGATCGCGGTGGCATCCAACAGATTAATCGCCCCTTCACTTTCGTCCCCACTGCCCAACTCATCAGAAACTAACCGAATGAAGTCAGCGCTGGGCACCTGGGTCATTCCGCCCCGCTGGGCGCGTTTGAGATAGTTGACAAAGCGATACATCAGCAAGGGCTGGTTTCTCACTGGACGCAAACAATATTCTTCTGTCGTCGCCATGATCAAGGCATTCCGCAGTCGCCCATCCCGAGTACATTGCCCAATCCAGGCCGTTTGCTGTTGAAGATAGGCATCTTGCTGCATGAGTTCTTGAATAACTTCTTGCAGCACATCGACGACAGACCTCGCCCGATCGCGGGAAAGGGCAATCCAGGCTTGGATTTTGCTTCGAATCAGGAATATGCCACTGAGTCGTTGGATCAAGTTACGGTAGGCCCGATCGGGGGGCGTATTGAGATAGCGTTCTTTCAGGATTCGGTAGCGAAAGTCCATGGCATTTTTAACCACTTCAAACCGAGTACTGCACGCCTCGTCGTAGCGCGATCGATCGTCCCCCACAAGCCATTGAACGATCGCTTCATGGGCCGTTGCAGCCTTGGGTAGTTCGGTTTCGAGGCGGGATTTCCATTGGGCCGTTAACCGATCGATTCGGCCTTGAAGACTGGTTTCGTTCACACAGTCCATTGGGTCCATTGGGTCCATTGGGTTCGTCGATTGAATGGGGGCAGGTTCCTGAAGCTTCATGATGCAGATTTCCTTAAAATCCTAGGCCTTAGACGATAGAGCGATATATCTCGACAGAGAATTGAGTTATTCCTAAAATGTGCCCAAATCCTCTAGGAGAGTTCTGCTGCCTAGGATTCTAGTCTAGTGAGCGGGCTAGACTTTGTGACTCCAATCGGAGCATTAAGGTTTCTAATCGATCGAGGGTGCCTTGGTGAAGCAGGGTTAGATTTTGCACTTCTTCCGTTAGGGCAAAGATTTGATATCCCTGCTGTTGGATGTGGCCTGCGAGTTCTTCCATTCGATCGACGAGGCAGTTGACGGTTTCGGTCGCTGCAATGACTGCATCGCCCATCTGTAAGACGATCGCTTCACTGGAAATTTTTTCGGGCGGTGGATTAAAAGGAGTGGAGGGCTTACCTGAAAACAGAGGGGAAGTCACCATGGGGATCCAGAGAGGCTACAGAAGTGGCTATAAAGATCTAAAGACATCCAAGAGTATGGGTGATAGTTTAGCAAAGCCATCGCTCAGATACGGTTCAGATTTGTGTCAATTTTAGCTCTGGAAGGACAATTTCTTGGATTTAGATCGATCGGTCAGGATGTTGGTGGATTGAAATGTCCCCCTTGCACTGAAATTTTTCTATGCAAGAGGGATTTTTATTAACTACTTTGAGCTAACCATGCCGTTTTAGGTGCCAGGCCCAGGCGTGGGTCAAGATAGTTTTGAGATCGGCGTATTGAGGGTTCCAGCCCAGAACTTGGCGGGCACGATCGCCGCTGCCAACGAGTGCGGGAGGATCGCCTGCCCGTCGGGGTTTCTCTTCGGCAAGGATGGTGCGATCAGTGACTAAGCGTGCGGTTTCAATCACTTCTTTAACGGAGAAACCGCTGCCGTTGCCGAGGTTGAACCGATCGCTTTTGCCGCCTTTGATCAGATATTCCACCCCTTGAACATGGGCTTGGGCCAAGTCCGTCACATGGATGTAGTCGCGAATGCAGGTGCCATCGGGCGTGTCGTAGTCTGTACCAAAAATCGAAACCGAGGGAATTCGGCCTAGGGCCGCAAAGAGGACCAGGGGGATCAAATGGGTTTCTGGGTCGTGGGCTTCCCCGAGCTGACCGTTGGGATCGGCTCCAGCAGCGTTGAAATACCGGAAGGCAACCGATCGAAAATCATACGCTTGGTCAAAGTCGGCCAAAATCCGCTCTACCATCAGCTTTGTTGCACCGTAGGGGTTAATGGGGTTTTGCGCGTGGTCTTCGGGAATGGGAACGAGTGTGGGG
>JANMIS010000133.1:0-2500 GCA_031375925.1 Synechococcales cyanobacterium OTE_70_concoct_197_sub | reverse complement strand
GAGGTGGATTCATGTATAAGTCACCCGAAACATCCCGCCAAAGACTGTCTAAACTCAGATCCCCGTGGGCTTGACCGATGGCGTGGGACTTGGCAAGTTCGGCGAGTAGCTGATGAAGCAATGCGCTGATCTCTGGTTCTGTGAGTCCGCGCTGCCGAGTCTCTAAAATTTGTCGATAGGATATTAAGGGCGATCGCATATAACCCTGATTTATTCTCGTCGATTGGATTGAATTTAATCGCCAGACTTAAAGACTTAAAGCGCCAAGCTCAGGCACCGAACTTAGGCACCAAACAGTGCACCCATCGCTTTGCCCATATTGCGGGGCTGGAGGGCATCGATGGCGGCGGTGGGTTCGTAGCCGCAGTGCATCATGCAATCCTGACAGTTGGGGTTATTGCTTTTGTGGCCATACTGGGACCAGTCGGTGGTTTCGACGAGTTCTTTGTAAGATTTCACGTAACCGTCATTGAGCAGGTAGCAAGGTTTTTGCCAACCGAGGACGCTGTAGCTCGGACTGCCCCAGGGCGTGCATTCGTAGTCTTTTTCTCCCACTAGGAAGTCTAGAAATAGGGGATTGTGGTTGAATTGCCATTTTTTCGCGTTGCCTTGGAAATAGGGCGCTAAAAGCTGGCGGAAGAGCGATCGGGTTTGTTCGCGGGCGAGAAAATGATCTTGGTCCGGTGCCCAGTTGTAGCTATAGCCTGGAGAGATTTGCATTCCGTCGATGCCGAGTTCTGTTAAGAAGGTGAAAAAGTCTTGGAGTTCTTGGGGATCTGCGCCTTCGAATACTGTGGTGTTGGTATTGACTTGAAACCCGCGAGCTTTGGCGGCTTTGATTGCGCTGATGGCTTTGTCGAAGACGCCTGCACGATCGACGCATTGGTCATGCCAGTCTCGCATTCCATCGAGGTGGATCATGAAGGTGAAGTAAGGCGATGGCGTGAATTTATCGAGGCTTTTTTCGAGGAGGAGTCCGTTGGTGCAGAGGTAGATGTATTTTTTGCGATCGACCAATCCTTGAACGATTTCGCCAATTTGCGGATGGAGGAGCGGTTCTCCGCCGGGGATAGAAACGACGGGGGCACCACATTCATCGACGGCTTTGAAACAGTCTTCGGGGCTAAGATTTTGTTTTAAAATGTGGGCAGGATGCTGGATTTTGCCGCATCCGGTGCAGGCGAGGTTACAGCGAAAAAGGGGTTCTAACATTAGCACCAGAGGGAACCGTTTTTGGCCTGTGATTCGCTGCTTGAGTAAGTAACCACCGATGGAGAGGGCCTGCTGGAGTTGGATAGCCATATGATAGTAGTAGAGCTTCTTACTAATCTTAGCCCTAGTGTAGTCCAAACCTAATCTGTCCCCCTTGTTCTATGTCTGAAGAATTTGTCCGTCAAAGCCAGCTTCTAGATCAAATTGTGCTCGATCGCGCCACGATGGATGAGTGTGGGCGCATTGAGGTGATGTGGTGCTATCCGAAGGTGCATCGAGTGTTGGGGTTTATTTGTAAGTCGGGTTCATTCGATCGCACGAAAAAGGCGTTTAATCTCGACCAGTTAGATAAGATTGGTGAGAACGGCGTGCTGGTGAATTCGGAGCCTGTAGAGACCGATCGCGATCGGGTTCGGCAATTGGAAACGCTGATCGGTTGTGAGGTTTGGACGGATGAGGGCAAGCGAGTAGGCCGGATTAATGACTATGTATTTCAGTTGGGTTCGGGCAATATTCGCTACTATTTGCTGGCGTCAAGTGGGCTTCAAGGGTTAACGGGTAAGTTGTATTCGCTGTATCCTAACCAGATTTTGGGCTATGGACGCGGGCGGGTGATGGTGTCGGGCGGGATCGTCCCAGGATTAGAACTATATCAGGCGGGGTTGGATCAAAAGCTTGAGCAGAAGTTTACGGGCCTTGAGGAACGCCTTGAACGTAAGCTGAAACGGGTCGCGGATCGATTGAATGAAAGCTTGGCGGAGGATGCCCCTCCGTTAGGACAGGAGTTAAAAGGTCGGGCGCAGTCGCTATTCGATCGGGCAAAATCGGTGACGTCGGAGGTGGGCAGTCGCGTGAGGGATCGGGCGCAGGAATTTTTGGATGATGGGAAGGTGGACGATCGACGCAATGAATCTGAGACGGATGATTTTGATTTTGAGGATTGGGAGGAGCCTCGGCAGCCGATCGCTCAGCGCTATAGCAAACGATCGCCCGGATTTGATGAGGGGAGCGAGCGATCGGAGGAGGATTTAGATAGAGATTTGGGGACGATCGGTCAAATGCCTCGGACTCCGCTGTATCTTACAACGCCAACAATGAAACAAAAAACGACTCAGGAATCATCCCAGGCTTCCGGTAGATTTACGGCGATTCCTCGGCCTTCGACAAAGACCTCGGAAGATGATCCCTGGGATGATGATTGGGGATAATGGGTATTACTTGGATGGGCTACGGCTTTGTTCGTCGCGTACAGAAAATTGATGGCCGACTACTTCCTATTCTGTAGTTT
>JANMIS010000129.1:0-3142 GCA_031375925.1 Synechococcales cyanobacterium OTE_70_concoct_197_sub | reverse complement strand
ATGATTATCTGACGTTGTTTCCCGATCGCAGGCTTCATTCACCGAAGTGTGGTCGGGAAATAAGGCGGCGACGTCGGGTTCGAGTTGAATGGTGGCACGCGATGACCCTTAGTCGGTCGTAGACCATCGAGTTCTGCCTGGACCTCTAGCGACGATGACCTATGGCCGGTCGTAGACCATCGGCATTTGGCTAAAATCATATTCAGGACGGAGTTCGTCATCCATTTCAGAGTTCTGATTCATAGGTTTTGCGTTCTGGGCGAGTGGCGGGTCGGGCGCTGATCAGTTGGTGCCAATGATCGGTGTAGGACGATCAAGGTTTTTACTCATTTAATCCTACTAAAGCGCGATAATCTGGCGGGACTAACCCTCGCACCAAATCCTCTTCAGCCACCCCCAAGGCGATCAATTCTGCTTCCACATCTACCTCAGTTTGATATCTCTGCACCCAAACCTTTCCCTCACAAATCTCCAGATGCAGTACGACCCAGTACACCCGCTCTTGTCCTCGCCAACCATAGCAAAGCACAAGATATTGATCACGAACCTCATCAAAAACTGGAACACTCACAACAGTATTGGTGCGCTGAGAATCACTTTGTCCAAGTAGAAATCGCTGAATCTGTTGACGATAACGATCGACTTGAGGCATCAAATCATCTCTTGACGTTTGCGCTTGCTCTGAACGTGCTAGAAATTCTAAAGCCATTTGAGAATCTCCTCTTGAATGGGATCGTAAACCATGAGTGGAACGTGATTCACTTCAATCATGCGACGTGGAAAAGGACGCTGCATAAATCACTGTAAGTGGCGATCGGGACTGCTAAATAAACTTTACGATCGGGTTCGAGTTCTTCTAAAGCTAACCGATAAGCAATAAATTGACCGATCGCTGCGTTTAATTCATGAGTTGGAGAATTAGAAATAAAGCTCTTTACCTCGATTGCAATTTTTTCAATCCCTCGTTCTGCTGCGATCACGCCCTCTAGCGGTTTTTCAGCCGCCAAATCAACCTCCAATCTGACCCCACCTACTTGTAATTTCAGGGGATCGGCTGTAATTGTCCAACCTGTTTTGATCAGAGCAGATTTGACTTGAGGATAAAATGTGTCCTTTGCCATATAGTAGGATCGACCTTCAACGGACCGTTAATCAATTGGGTCATATTATATCTCGATCGCATTCCCATTCCACCAAGGACGATCGGTTCATTCATCAGACTTGTACTTCTTAATTCAACATTCTTCATTCTCAGTTCCTCGGGTACTACAGTTTACAACTCAGTGCGTGAGAAAAAGACTCGCAACCAATAGTAGATAAGTTTGAAATCTCTGGCAGTTCTCCTCGTCTTAGAGAATGCTCTAAAGAATATTTGTAGTTATTGTGAGACATATATTTTCCTCCTGACTTCCAACCGATTTTTTCTGTAAATCTTTCATACTCGTCACTGTAGGATGTTGGGCTACCAAATTCTGGCGTTGCTGATATGAGGTATAAGCGACCCAATCCGCAAATTTAAATCCCAGATTTCGCTAAGGTTGTAGGAATTCAACCATCAATCAACATACTTTGATTCAGCAACGCCGAAAAAGCATTAGACCAAACGCCTAATATTCGAGTCGCTACATCAACAAAAAATAGATTCCAGACTTTATCCCGCCTCAAGATCTCATCTTTTGAAGGAAGGATCGATGAGATTTTTGGTTACAGTGATAGTAGTACTTTGATTACTAAAGCCATTAAGATCTCAAATAGCTTCCCAATCGCAATTACGGCTTCCCATTTGAATTAACGATCGGGCTTCCCCTAATTCTACACCAGCAAAAAACAATATTCCCGACCCTCTCTCACCCCAATAAAGACGATCGATCTACTTAGACCCCCGGAAAATCCGATCGGCCTGGGCAGGCGAAACCCAACTCGCTCCGATCGAGTCGGCATAGCTAGGTTCTTTTGCAGGTTGCTGCGTCTGTTTGATCGGAGGCGCATCAGTTTTGACAAATTCTCCAGGGCGGATTCCAGCTTTGTCTTCGGGGTAAAGTAGACTTTGGGGTGGCGCAAAGCTGTTAGTGGCGGGATTGTAGGCGAGAATTTCTCCGGTTTCGATTTCGTAGATCCATCCGTAGATGTTGAGGGTGCCTTGGTGCATTCGCGATCGGACCACGGGATGGGTTTTGAGGTTTTCCATTTGGGTCAAGATATTTTCAGCAACGGCGATATCGAGCAGTTCTTCGCCTTCGTAATCCGCATAGTTTTCCTTAAGAAGACGACGAGTGGCATCCGTATGCTTGAGCCAGTCGTAGACTAGAGGCATACTTTCCTGCAAGGAATTTAGTTTGAGTAGCCCCTTCATCGCTCCGCAGTGGTTGTGGCCGCAGATGATAATTTGGGTGATGTTGAGCGCATGGACCGCGTACTCAATGGATGCACCTTCGCCGCCGTTAGCCGCCCCGAAGGGTGGAACGATGTTGCCCGCATTTCGGATGACGAAGAGATCTCCCGGATCAGCGTTAACCATAAGGCTAGGGACGATGCGGGAGTCCGAGCAGGTGATGAAGAGGACGGCAGGGCTTTGACCTTCACCGAGTTGTTCAAACAGGTCTTGGTTGCTGACAAAGTAGTTGGACTGAAACTCGCGCAATCCTTGAATTAGTTTTCTCATCGATGTTGGGCCGATCGCCTAAAGGTGCCGCCCTTCATTGTCGAGTAAGTGGTGCGATGGAGCAAGAAAATACCGGAGTGTTACAAAATCCTGCGCCGCTTGTAATAGTCCGGCTCGCCAATTTGCTATTCCACATCACCTTCCACATCACGGATAATTTGACTGAGTTCCTAGTCGAGAAATTCATACCCACGAGACCGATCAATTTCAGAATGCATTTACTCAATAGAAGACGTCAAGATTACATTTGGTTACACACCTAGTTACATTTGTTGCAAATAAGCCTCATAGCCGATCGCATCTAGCTTCTCCTGCTTTGTAACAACCATTGTTCGTAGCCCCTCCTGATAGGCCAGCACCTTCTCCAACAAAGTCGCATCATGACTCGCCAATATCCGAATCGCCAACAAGCCCGCATTTTTTCCATTGCCGATCGCCACCGTCGCCACCGGAATCCCTCCCGGCATTTGGACAATGGAA
>JANMIS010000127.1:0-4338 GCA_031375925.1 Synechococcales cyanobacterium OTE_70_concoct_197_sub | reverse complement strand
CCGAAGGGGCCTGATGGTGAGCCTTGTTTGGTTAATTTCTCAATTGAGGCTGGGTTGTCATTTACATTGAATTTGTATGAGTTAAATCTCAAAGGTGAGATTGTCCGTCAGCAGGATCATGTGTTGCCGGGGTTTGCGTTTATTCACGATTTCGCAATTACGCCGAATTATTACATCTTTTTCCAAAATCCCGTTAAGTTCAATCCATTGCCGTTTGTATTCGGTGCAAAGGGCGCAGGGGAATGTATTGATTTTGAGCCGGAGAAGACGACGCGGATGTTGGTGATTTCTCGATCGGGTCAATCGAAGCCTCAAGTTTTGGAAGCGAAGGCAGGTTTTGTGTTTCACCATTCCAATGCTTTTGAGCGCGATGGCAAGATCGTGGTGGATTCGATTTGCTATGGGAAACTGCCGACGGTGGAGCCAGGAAGTGATTTTCGATCGACGGATTTTGCGACATTAATGCCAGGTCAGCTTTGGCGGTTTGAACTGGATTTAAAGACTGGAGAAGTCGATCGTAAGATGCTGGTCTCACGATGCTGTGAGTTTCCAGTGGTGCATCCTGATTATGTCGGTCGCGAGTACCAATATGCTTATATGGGCGCGGGTCTTGCTACTGAGGGCAATGTGCCGTTGCAGGCAATTGCGAAAATTGATGTAACGACTGGGGCAGAGGTGCTTCATAGCTGCGGTCCGGATGGGTTTATTAATGAGCCGATTTTTGTGCCTTCTGGCATTGGTGATGATGAAGATGCAGGTTGGATTTTGACGATGGTTTATGATGGAGTGCGCGATCGATCTAGCATTGTGATTTTAGATGCGCAGACGATGACTCAAGTATCACGACTTTGGTTGACGCATCATGTTCCTTATGGGTTACATGGGACTTTTACGTCTGAGGTGTTTATTTAGTGCATACTTCCATTATAATGGCCATCCGCTAGTTCTTGGGAAGTGACGGTCCATTGACTGTTAGTAGCTGCGATCGTACTTCCCACAATTTGATTATTCGCATACAAAGTCACCGTTGCAGAAGGCATCGCAATTCCTGATACAAATTCCTGATACATTAGTAGCCACACCATTAGCAGAGCGTTAGTTAGAATAGGATTTACACTGACCACTTTGAATCATCTTCACTCAGGGACTAGCCAACAAATATAGCCCCAGCCGGACTTTGGGACGTTATAAAATGGCTAGTCCCTGAGTGAGCTTTGTTTGCCGATCGATCACTTCACGCACAGTCTTGTAGGCTTCGTTGAAGGTTCGGAAGGACTCTTGAGAAATCCCTTCATTCACGAGTTCGACGGCCACCTGTTGAAAGATTCCATCAATCTTAGATAGGGCTTCTTGAGGTGATATGGCTGAAATTTGGCAGGTGTTCATCACATCAATCACCTGTTCGATGTAACTATCAGCAATGTTTTTGCGACGGCGTTCTACCCATCTTTTGAGTTCCCACGTCCAAGAACAAAGTAA
Organism: Synechococcales cyanobacterium OTE_70_concoct_197_sub; assembly: GCA_031375925.1. Lineage (GTDB taxonomy): Bacteria > Cyanobacteriota > Cyanobacteriia > Leptolyngbyales > Leptolyngbyaceae > JAAFJU01. The sequence continues at coordinate 2,859 of JANMIS010000127.1, read as the reverse complement.
CAAAGATAGGGTCAAAATTAAGCCGAGATATTCAGCATTTTTTTGAAAGAAGTTAGGTTCATCGCGATCGTAATAAGACTGTGCTCCCGAATGGACTGGAATTCCTGTTCCGCCTGTAGTATCAGGGCGACGGAGGCTCGATATCAGGGGCGCTGCATTGCTAACTTCTTTGGGAATTAAGGCTTGGATATCACGACGGTTTTCACTGATGATTTGGGTGAGTTGCTTGATGATTTCTGGATCGATGCGTTCATCTGCAATCAAGAGTCTTTGCACTGAAATCGTCACCAGATCGTCCGCTGGAACGATCGGGTCACTGCCTTTGTAGGAACCTTTGGGGATTTTAGCGGATTCGAAAGCTGGATATTTTAGACGCATGGCTTCGGCTTGCTCGATCGGAATTAGGCGAGCATTATAATTTTTAATTAAATCCCCAATTTGGGCATTACCGATCGCCCGGACGCGGAAAGTCGCATCTACTTTTTTTTGTTGAAATGCTTCCTCTGTAGACTGGTCATCATCTCCAATAAAAATAAAATCTTTCTCCGATAGTCCAAAATGAGCGGCAACTTGTTTAAATGAATCGTACTGTCCTCCTTTTTGAGGCAGACCAATACGTTTGCCCTTGAGATCGATGAAGGTTTTGACGGGCGATGAAGCTTGAACTAGAAGTTGAAAATTGTCGGAATAGACGATCGCCACCGTACGGGCATTGTTTGGGGCGGGGACGTCGGCCTGAGCCATGGCGAGGGCCACTTCGCGCTTTTCAAGTTTGTCTAGATTTTCAGTGGTTCCTTTGGTTTCTTGGACTTCGATTTGGAGGCGAGGGGATTGCTTTTCTACGACCCGTTCGATCGCCTTGGCCAAAATATAACTTTCCCCAGCCCTATTGCCTGCGGCAAGAACCAGACGATGCGATCGGTTGCGGCCCCACAATTCAGACACAGACCAACCAATGGCCCCTAGACTTAAGGCCACCAATCCAATGCTGACGGCTTTTGTCCCGAGGTCTAAGGTCTTGAAAAGTTTCCAAAATCCGGTTTTTGGGGTCAGTTTTGCCATAGATATTAAGGCGTGCTTTCCTAACCGATTGACGTTTCGTCTACTGTATCGAATCGAGATTAAGGGCCGCTTAAGCTTCGTTTTAACCTTTCAAAGGATTATTCCGGTATGATGGACCAGCCATGTTGTTGATCAATTCATGATGATGCCCAGCTATTCCACCTTCGAATCCCTGCAACGCCAACGGGTCAGCGATGGCACCACTGTTTCTGTTCTTTCCACTGTCACTAAACGCTTACTGGTGCTAGTGTGGTCGCAGTTGGGCGATTTTGACAGTGTGGAATATGCGCTGTGGCTAAAACGGGAAGCACAATGGTTATCACAACAGAATCTAGACATTCGGGCGATCGGGATTGGCAATCTAGAAGCAGGTAAAAAATTCTGCGAGTACACGGGGTTTCCAGAAGCGGATTTATTTTTAGATCCGACGGCTGAGATTCATCGAGAATTAGGCTTATATCCAGGTCTAACGGTGAAGCTTCCGGGCGTTTCAGAAACGGGAAATGCCTGGGTGAATTTATTGCTGATGTGCGCAGGAATCGGCAGTCCTGGAACGCTAAGGGAAGTCTTTCGGGGATACTTGGGCGATCGTGATGCCCCTCAATTAATTGCGCCTGATGAAGTCGTTAAAGTGACGCCTTTGCCTGCGATTAAAGGACGTTTTTTCGATCGGGCGGGCGGCAGTGGATTTCAACGGCCCTTTGAACTTGCCACGGTACGTCTCAAGAATATGGCGGAGGTACTCAGTCAGTGGAATACCTACGTCAGTGATGCTCGATATATGACGCAGCGGGGCGGGACGTTTTTGTTTGAAGTCGATCGAAGTTTGGCCTATGAACATCGCGATCGGGGCATTCTCGGATTTGCCGAAAATATGAGTCGTCCGTTGTCATTCCTGGATCTTTGACCGCAGAGTTCTATTCTCGACGTTCTGCTATAGAATTCCTGTCAAATCCAAAATAAACCCCGGCATTATTTCATCAGCAGAAAGCTCTACGGGCTTCGTCAGAACTTCGATCGGCCTACCCGATCGATATACTTCCACCACCTGCTCATCAGGATCAATCAACCAACCCAATCGCAAACCATTCTCGATATATTCATTCATTTTAATTCGGAGATCTTCCACGTCATCAGTAGATGATTTCAACTCGACTAAAAAATCAGGACAAAGTGGAACCCGTTTTTTGCGCTGCTCAGGCGTAAGGGCTTCCCAGCGAGATTGACTGACCCAGGCTGCATCGGGCGATCGAATGGCTTCATTCGGCAATCGAAAACCCGTGGAAGAATCATAGAGATGCCCTAATTTCGCTTGACGATTCCATAGCCAAAGTTGTCCATTAATCTCCGCATTTCGCTCGCCCGTTTCGCCACCCGTTAATGACATAATGACCAAACTCCCCCGAGCCGTACGTTCAAATTTCAAATCCCGATTATCACGACAAATTTGGTCAAACTGCTCATCTGTGAGGTTCAGCGATCGTTTCAAGTCGAGGGTATACACCATAAAATCTCCTTAAAAATTGGAGCTATTAATCTCAGTTTAGCGTGTATGGCTGAGTTCAATGCGCCGTCAGCCAAGACTCAATCCGATTTTCCAACGCCCGAACCTCTGGACACAACTGCCGAATCCGATCGTAATTCTTCCCCGCCTCAAGTCCCAATGTCTTACGTCCTTTTGATGGACTATTAGTTACGCCACGCTGCTCCGCATAGGGATAAAAATAGGCTTCTTTAGGATCTCTCTCCTCTCGAACATCCGCCCATTTCCAATCCCTCGGCAAGTTCCCACACCCC
>JANMIS010000037.1:0-6935 GCA_031375925.1 Synechococcales cyanobacterium OTE_70_concoct_197_sub | reverse complement strand
TGGGAGCGCGCTTGGTCATGGTTTGGATGGTTAATTTGGATGAGCATCAGGGATCGCAGCGATCGTCGTCTGCACAGCCCTGGCGGCAAAAGTCCTGGCAGCAAAGCTTGAAACGTCTAGGGGTCGTCATGGCGACGATCGCCCTAGTGATCACCTCTATCGTGACAGGCCTCATCGGTCCTTCGTCACCTGCTGAGGCAGCCTTTCTGAAGGCGATCGAAAATCAGCCCTGGGAGAGCGTTCAGCTACCTACTGATGAAAGTCCTTTGGATGTGGATTTCATGTCCAGCGATCCAAATCATGGCTGGATTGTTGGCACTTCGACCTCTTTGTTTGAAACCTTAGATGGCGGTAGCACTTGGCAAGAGCGCAAGCTAGACCTCGGCACTGAAAAGTACCGCCTCACTTCTGTGAGCTTTTCTGGTCCTGAAGGCTGGGTAGCAGGTCAACCTTCGATCTTGCTGCACACTAAAGATGGCGGCACGTCCTGGGAACGGATGCCCTTGAGTGAGAAACTCCCTGGATCTCCTAGTGACCTGACGGCGATCGGTCCTGGTTCCGTAGAAATGGTTACAGATGTGGGCGCGATCTACCAGACCAAAGATGGTGGTCGTAACTGGAAAGCGATGGTCAATGATGCCTTTGGGGTATTCAAGAGCTTGCACCGATCGGAAGATGGTTCCTATGTCGCCGTGTCTTCTAGAGGGAATTTCTTCTCCACTTGGAAGCCTGGGTCTGCCGCCTGGGAGCAATTCAACCGCAACAGCTCTCGTCGTCTCCAAGGCATGGGCTTTACGCCAGACAATCGCCTTTGGATGCTGGCTCGGGGTGGTCAGCTTCAATTTACTAACTCCCCGGATCCGGAAGATTGGCAAAAAGCACAGGCTCCTGAATCTTTCAATAGCTGGGGCTTTTTAGACTTAGGCTATCGGACACCTGAGGAACTTTGGGTCGTAGGCGGAAGTGGAACCCTCCTCGTCAGCTACGACAACGGCAAAAGCTGGAAAAAAGATGGCACCGTAGAGGATGTGCCTGCAAACCTTTACAAAATTGAGTTCCCGAGTGCCGATCGGGGCTATATCCTTGGCCAGCGTGGAATCTTCCTGCGTTACCGAGGCCAAGCCACTTAAAATCCGGGCGATTAGATGGCGATTCTAGGACAATTATTGAGTAATTCCTAATTGTCGCCCTTGTGACCCTTTCGCTACTGTTCTATGATGTTTTGTATCAGAAATTAATCTGTCGTTTGTGGAGGGATTTCTATGGCTGGGACTACGGGTGAGCGCCCTTTTGGGGACATTGTTACAAGTATTCGCTATTGGGTCATCCATAGCATTACGATTCCGATGCTATTTATTGCAGGCTGGTTGTTTGTTGCGACGGGCTTGGCCTATGACGCATTTGGAACGCCTCGTCCGAACGAGTATTTCCCCTCGACTCGTCAAGCACCTCCGATCATCAGCGATCGGACGGAAGCGAAGAATCAGGTGGATGCTTTCATTAAAGAGACGATCGAGTCTGGCAAGAAAAAATAAGCGCTCTATTCTTCTATTAAGAAGACTTAAATACACAAGTACGGAGAAGTTAAAGCAATGGCAGCCAATAATCCATCTCAACCCACCGTTTATCCAATTTTCACCGTCCGGTGGCTGTCGGTTCACGCCCTTGGCGTTCCCGGTGTGTTTTTCATTGGGGCGATCGCCGCAATGCAGTTCACTCAGCGCTAGGATTTAACGCTACAGTTTGAGAGTTAGAGTCTGAAGTTACAACTTGAATTCTGTTTAAAAATTTTATCTAGGAGAACGAGTCATGGAAAAGTCCCCGAATCCCAATAGTCAAGGCGTTGAACTCAACCGTACTTCCCTGTACCTGGGTCTATTGATGATTTTCACCCTTGGAATCTTGTTTTCTAGCTACTTCTTTAACTAGAAACATGTGGGCCAGCTTAAAAGCTGGCTTTTAGATCTTCTAGGTCTAGTGCCGAGGGATCTAAAAGTGAAGATAATGTACGCTTGCTGATCGTCTTGGAGGATATGAAATGTTGAATAATGGACGAATCCCTTTGTGGATGGTCGCGACGGTAGCTGGAACAGGCGTTTTGCTTGTTGTGGGCCTTTTCTTCTATGGTGCCTATGCAGGCGTTGGGTCTTCGATGTAAGAGGCTTGACACACATTTTTGAGTCTCAACCCTTCGTTCAAAAAGCCACTCTGTGAAATTCACAGAGTGGCTTTTTGCTAAGCGATCGAAGAAAAATTCCTAAGCACAGAGCTTATGGATTATTTCTCAATGCTTATGCGTCTTTCTCGATATAAAGGAACAACATCCCCATGCCCACAAGTGGAAACAGAATTCCAACGATGGGCACAAGGAAAGTCGGCAAGTATGATGCTGCGTACATAGGTCGTTTCCCTATCTAGGATTCCTTTGCGACTTTACTGCGAAACGTTGAAGCAGCGTTTGAGATTCTTAGAATTCTTAACACTGCGCGGTCTGCCAGAGACTTTTGTTTTGGGGTGGTTACAAGCAAATGACCGTCTTATTTAGGATGCTGTTCAATTCCAGCACTGTCTGCCGTGCCCAGACATCGGCGGCCAAAATGTCATCTAGGTTCGGTGTCAGAAGATTTTGTGAGTCAAATCGATCGCAGGTTTGCTCAATCAGTTTTGGAATTTCTAGAAATTTAATTTTCTCATCTAGGAACAGTGCAACAGCTTCTTCGTTAGCCGCATTTAATACTGCCGGGAGACAGCCGCCTGCTCGTCCTGCATGGTAAGCCAGGTTGATGCAGGGATATTTGATCCGATCGGGTTCTCTAAATGTCAGATCACCTGCCTTGACGAGATCTAAGGGTTCCCAATCTGTGGGGAGGCGATCGGGATAGCTCAAGGCATAGAGCAAGGGCAACCGCATGTCAGCCCAGCCCAGTTGTGCCAATACAGAGGTGTCCTGTAACTCAATCAAGGAGTGGATAATACTCTGGGGATGAATCACAATGTCGATGTGGTCATAGTCCATGCCGAAGAGGTAGTGGGCTTCGATGACTTCTAGGCCCTTGTTCATTAAGGTCGCGGAATCGATGGTGATCTTTCGGCCCATGGCCCAGTTTGGGTGCTTAAGTGCGCTGGCGACGGTGACATTGGCCAGTTCTTCGATCGGTAAATCTCGAAATGACCCGCCCGATGCGGTCAAGAGAATGCGCCGAATCCCTCGATCGGGGACCCCTTGCAAGCATTGAAAGATAGCGGAATGTTCAGAATCCGCAGGCAGCAGTTTGACCCCATGCTTCTTGACTAGGGGTAGAACGACGGGTCCGCCTGCGATTAGGGTTTCTTTGTTGGCGAGGGCGATGTCTTTATTGGCTTCGATCGCCGCCATCGTTGGTAACAGTCCCGCGCAGCCGACAATGCCTGTAACGACGACTTCTGAATCGCCGTAGCGGGCGACTTCAACAATGCCAGACTGACCGCCCAGAATAATCGGCTGGGGTTCGACATCGGCGATCGCCGCTTTGAGTTCAGCAACTAACGAATCATCTTGGACTGCGACGATTTGGGGTTTGAACTGGCGGATTTGTTCAGCAAAGAGGATGATATTTCGACCTGCGGCCATCCCCACAATCCGAAATTGGTCTGGATATTGCGCCACGATCGCTAGGGTTTGTGTTCCGATCGAACCCGTTGAACCAAGAAGGGATAAAGCTTTCACCGACCATTACCTCACAAAACGTCATCCTTAATCTTACGGGTTGATGGAACGCTCTTCTCAAGAAACCGATCGAGACATGGATCATTCTAAAAGTTACCTAAAATTGACGGCCTCTACGCTAGGATCAATAAGCTTAATCTACAGATCCCGATCGGTACAAAGAATGCATTTAGATTTTCGCAATCTCAATACACTTTGGGCCTCCGTCCTTGTAGAAACGCTGGTGCGCTGCGGATTGAAAACTGCGATCATTTGCCCTGGGTCTCGGTCTGCGCCATTGACGATCGCTTTTGCTCAGCATCCAGCCGTTGAGGCTATCCCCGTCTTGGATGAACGATCGGCCAGTTTCTTCGCATTGGGTATTGCCAAACAAACCAACCGTCCTGTGGTTTTAGTTTGCACATCAGGAACCGCAGGCGCAAACTTTTATCCGGCAGTGATAGAAGCAAGAGAAAGCCGTGTGCCGCTTCTAGTCTTAACCGCAGACCGTCCGCCAGAATTGCGTGACTGCAACGCAGGTCAAGCGATCGACCAACAAAAACTGTTCGGTGATTTTGTTAATCACTATTGTGAATTAGCAATTCCTGAATTAGATCTATCTCGCTTACAGTATCTCCGTCAGCGACTTGTTCAGGGTTATCAGCACTGTCTCTATCCATTATCTGGCAGTGTTCATATCAATATCCCGTTACGGGATCCTTTGGTACCGATCGTAGATCCCATTGTTATGGATTGGGTCGATCGAATTCCCAAGGACTTTTTCGACCATTTACAAATATTCACCAAACCCACGCTTTCCCAAACAGTCCAGATCCCTACATCACAACAGGGGCTTATTATTGCAGGAGTCGCTCAACCAGATAATCCCTCTCAATATGCACGATCGATCGCAAAGATTGCACATGTCACAGGCTTTCCAGTCTTAGCAGAAGCCTTATCTCCTATTCGTAATTATGTTCATCTTTACGATCGTAATCTTGTTTCGACCTATGACACTATTTTACGCAGTTTAGAATTTGCCGAAATTCTAAAGCCTGACTTCATTCTTCGCATTGGTGAAATGCCTACCAGCAAAGTTTTACGACAATGGCTTGAAGCGATCTCTGTCGAAACTTGGATTATTGATGATTGCGATCGGTCTCTCGACCCACTACACAGCAGAACCCGCAATGTTCTCACCTCAGTGGTCGCTTTTGCTGAATCTCTAGAAGCAGCAGATGAAACTCCTGACTTAACGTATTGCCAAGCTTGGGAAAACGCAGAGGTTCAAGTTCGAGGGACGATCGATCGGCTTTTAGAATCTGAAACCAATCATTTTGAGGGTAAAGTTGCTTGGCTTTTATCCCAAGTTTTGCCATCCAGTACGCCACTATTTATTTCTAATAGTATGCCTGTGCGCGATATGGAATACTTCTGGAAACCTAACGATCGTACCTATCAGCCTTATATCAATCGCGGGGCAAATGGCATTGATGGTTCATTGTCCACCGCCTTGGGCATCGCCCACCAAAACCAATCAGCGATTATGTTGACGGGAGACCTATCGCTATTACATGACACCAATGGCTTTTTAATTCGATCGCATTTTCAAGGTAGTCTAACAATAGTGCTGTTAAATAACAATGGCGGCGGGATTTTTGGAATGCTACCGATCGCCCAATTCAATCCACCTTTTGAAGAGTTTTTCTCCACTCCTCAGAACATTGAATTTGAACAGCTCTGCAAAACCTATCAAGTTAGTCATGAGTTAATGAATGATTGGAAACAATTGAGCGATCGGTTACAAACGCTCCCTAAGCAAGGAATTCGGGTTCTAGAAGTAAAGTGCGATCGGGTCTTTGATGCAAACTGGCGCAAGGAAAACTTCAAAACGATCGCGCTAAAAATAGGCTAGTTTTGCTACTTCCAATTCCTAGGGGAATACGGACTTGTAGCCGCCTAAAAATATTCAAAGTGTTGTCAATTGTCAAAACATCAACGCCGCAACCCTCCCAACCGCACCCACCAAGCCCCCGGCAACAGAGTCTTCGGCAACATCGTCCCCGCAAACGTAATAATAAATAAACTTGAAGATACCAGTACGATCGCAGGCCCAGACGGCAAATTAAAGTAATAGCTCAAATAAATCCCCACCACACTCGAAACAATCCCAATCGCACTCCCCCAGCCCATCATCTGATGCAACTCCTTTGTCAGCAAGTACGCCGTTAACGCCGGACCAATCAACAACGCAATCACCAACAGCACCCCCACTACTTGCATACTCGTAATAATCGTCAACGTAATCCCCGCCATCAATCCCAAATGTAAAACCTTCACCGGAAGCCCCATCGCCTCCGCCCCAGTTTGGTCAAAGGTATAAAACAGTAACTCCTTATAAAACAAATACACCGCAGCCAAAACCATCAACGTAATCGCCCCCGTCGCGTAAATATCATCCACCGTCACCGTCAATATGTCACCAAATAAGAACCGATCGAGATCCAACTTATTTTTCAACACCGTAATCAACGTCACACCCAATGCGAAGAATGTCGAAAACGTTAACGCCATCGCCGAATCAACTTTAACTCTAGACTGCGATCGGACCCAACTCACAAAAAATGATCCCAACATCGAAGAAACAAAAGCCCCAATCGATCGATGCACCCCAAAAAAAGCAGCAATAGACAATCCTGGCAGCACACAATGGGCCATCACATCCCCCATCAACGCCATCCGCTGCACAATCAAATAACTCCCCACTACAGGGCACAACACCCCAATCATCATGCTCACCCCGATCGCATTCCGAACAAACTCCGACTGCAACGGCTCTATCAATATCGACCACATAAACAAACACCTCAAAACATCATTCTAATTCCCCCAGGATTGGGGGGTTAGGGGGACTCTAACAAAACAAATCATCCGTCGGCGCACCATGAAATGCATGGGTCCACACCCGACCATAGGCCAAACGAAGATTCTCCTGCGTCATCACCTCCCGAGGCGTTCCCGAAGCAATCAATTCATGATTTAACAACAACAACCGATCGAGCGTCGTCAGCCCACCCACCAAGCTGCTTCCCCACTCATGACTACTAATTAACAAAATCCGGCCCTCATCTCGCAACTCCGCAAAAACCCGAAACAAAATCTCCTCCGTCGTCGCATCCACCCCCGTAAACGGCTCATCAAACAAAAACATCTCCGCATCCTGCGCCAACGCCCGCGCCAAAAACACCCG
>JANMIS010001070.1:0-2207 GCA_031375925.1 Synechococcales cyanobacterium OTE_70_concoct_197_sub | reverse complement strand
GTCGCACTCCACAACAACGCCCCCATGGATCTGATTATCGAACAAACCTCACTTACCACATCCGAAGCCTCCAGCGGCCTGCTCCAACTCGAACTGATGGGCCACATCGTCCAAAATCCTGGAATGCGCTATGCGATCGTTTGACCAATCTCTAGAAGGTAAGTTTTAGCAACACAATTCGGATTGATATCTTTAAGTAATATAAATATTTACTTATCTTTATATTTTTCAGATAGATATAGATAAAATGCTGTTCTATTCTTCATCAACTGTTGATTAAACCCAGAAATTGAGGCCATTTTCTGCATGTTTCCTCCACAAAATTACTTTAAAGTTTACGGAATGAGAAAGTTAACGAAATCCCTCATAGGATGGACTGCTTTCAAGATTCCGTTAATGTTCTAATCATTGTTGTAAAAGTCCTGATTTTCTACAGATTTTTCGTCTCTTCGTCAATTTGGGAGTGGTAACGCCGTGATTTTTCTCCTTTCCTCATCTTTAGAAAAACAGGGAATTCCATACCGCGCCGCTAAGCAAATCTCCATTAAAGGGCGACAATTCCAAAAGGGAGAATCCTTCTCAAGTCGTGCATCGTTTCAGGCTCTAGCACATTGCGAAGCTCAGCAATTAGAGGGAATCAACTGCCTGGTCGTTAAATCCGATGACATGTTGACAATCTGGCGAGAGATTCCGCGTCACAATGTCGTGTTACCTACCACTGGACAAATCAATCGATACTCGGGAAGCAGTCATCCAAGCAAGCATAAAGGCGTTCAAGAAAAGCCGAACGATCGTAGCAACAGCTTTTTCAATCGATCGCCCTTGTCCCAGTCTGTTTCAGCCCAGTCTGACGGAACCAAAGCGCCAAAAGCGAAATCCAATAAGCACAGCAGCGTTGATGTAAAGCGACTTTTAGATTGGATTGTGGATGCCTAGATCGCGGCCAAGGTATGATGATTGGGATTTATCATCTCGCGACATCATGACACAGAACTACCGCATCACCCTGCTTCCCGGCGACGGCATTGGACCTGAAATCATGACGATCGCGGTCCAAGTCTTGAAGCGCGTTGGCGAAAAATTTGATTTGACATTTGACTTTAGGTCAGCATTGATCGGCGGCAGTGCGATCGATGCCACGGGCAATCCATTTCCACCCGAAACCTTAGAAGCCTGCAAAAACAGCGATTCTATTTTACTAGCGGCGATCGGCGGCTACAAGTGGGACAGCCTTCCACGAAACCAAAGACCTGAAACCGGACTGCTAGCGCTGCGATCGAGCCTGAATCTATTTGCAAATCTTCGTCCAGCGACGATCTTGCCTCAACTCGTCGATGCTTCAACCTTAAAACGCGAAGTAGTAGAAGGCGTGGACATTATGGTGGTGCGCGAGTTAACGGGCGGATTATATTTTGGGGAGCCTCGGGGAATATTCACGACGGAATCCGGTGAAAAGCGCGGTATCAACACCATGACCTACACCGAAAGCGAAATCGATCGCATTGGTAAAGTGGCGTTCGAGACGGCGATGAAGCGCGGCAAAAAGCTTTGTTCTGTGGATAAATCTAATGTTCTAGAAGTGTCTCAGCTTTGGCGCGACAAGATTACCGCCATGGCCGCAGACTATCCTGAAGTGGAACTGTCCCATCTATATGTCGATAATGCGGCGATGCAGTTGGTCCGATCGCCTCGGCAGTTCGATACTATTGTCACCAGTAATTTATTTGGCGATATTTTGTCGGATGCGGCGGCGATGTTGACGGGCAGCATTGGCATGTTGCCATCTGCCAGCTTGAGCAATCCCGGTCAACCCGGCGTTTATGAACCTGTCCATGGATCTGCGCCGGATATTGCAGGTCAGGATAAAGCGAATCCTTTAGCCCAGATTCTCAGTGCGGCGATGATGTTGCGCTATGACTTGAACCAAGCAGCGGCGGCAGATGCGATCGAGGCGGCGGTGGTGAAAGTTTTAGACCAGGGCTATCGGACGGGGGATATTGTGTCGGCGGGGTTTGAGACGGTGGGTTGCAAGGCGATGGGGGATGCGCTTTTGGAGGCGATCGGGTGAATTATAGAACTCGTTGTATCACTTCCCGAGAATCGATCGTCCACTCTCATGGAGAAAGAAGCTAGGGCAGCACTCCGGATCGTCACCCAACATCAAACTCACCTCCTCGAAAAATGGGAAGAATATCATGGCTAACCCA
>JANMIS010000912.1:0-4592 GCA_031375925.1 Synechococcales cyanobacterium OTE_70_concoct_197_sub | reverse complement strand
CTCGGCCCCAATGGGGCAGGCAAAACCACTACAATGCGCATTCTAGCGGGATATTTGCCAGCTACGACAGGTACAGCAAAAGTAGCAGGGTTTGAGGTTCACGAGAATTCGATTAAGGTTCGACAAAAGATTGGCTACCTTCCTGAGACTCCACCGCTTTATCCAGAAATGACGATCGAAGGATTTTTAAACTTCGTTGCAAAAATTAAGGGTGTCAGCGCAGGCGATCGTCTCGCCCGAATTAACTACGCTTTAGACAAATGTAATCTAACCGAACGCCGAAATGTCTTGATACGTAAGCTTTCCAAGGGATTTCGGCAGCGGGTTGGGATTGCTCAGGCGATCGTCCATGATCCACCCGTCATTATATTAGATGAACCTACCGTCGGGCTGGATCCCAAACAAATTATTGACGTCCGACAATTAATAAAGGGATTAGCAGGCGATCACACAGTAATTCTCTCGACGCACATCCTGCCAGAAGTCAGTGCAGTCTGCGATCGGGTCACGATCATTAAACAAGGCCGAATTGTTGCAACAAACAAACCCGAGAACCTATTAATAGATTTAGCAAAGGCAATCAGTTACGAGATTGAAGTGAATACTGATATCGATCGAGTTCGTGAAGTTCTAAGTGGAATCCAAAGCCTCAATGTAATTGAAAGGCTAGATGATTTAAATGATCGGTCTAGGTTTCACCTTACAGCCGATACCTCCTGTGATATCGGTCAAGATATTGCAATAGCGTTAGTTAATAACGGAATCCCGCCTTATGAACTTCGTCGAACTCAGGCTAGTTTAGAAGATGTGTTTTTAGAATTAACAACAGAAGAACGATTGTTAGATGAGACAACTTTGTCTATGTCAGAGTCCAATCCCGTAGAAGAAATATTGGGTGATGGTCAAAATCAGGAGGTACAACCATGAAAATCATCTGGGCAAACGTTTTGGCAATCTATTCCCGTGAATTGCAAAGTTATTTTATAACGCCTTGGGGCTATTTGATTGCAGGGATTTTTTGGTTGGTGGCTGGTTTCTTCTTTTCAGTGCTGTATTACAACTTGATGGGCCAAAGTATTCAAATGGGCAGTGATCCAAACCTACCGCCGATCGACTTTGCCTATGAATTAATTCGTACTTTTTTGCGGGTTTTAGGTCAGGTGTCGATGTTCATTCTGCCAATTCTTTCCATGAATCTCTACACAGAAGAACGTAAGCGCGGAACTTTAGAACTACTTGCGACTTCTCCAATTACCAATTGGGCTGTTGCTTTAGCAAAGCTCAGTGCAGCCGTGACATTCTTCTTTACGATGTTACTTCCCATATTGGCCTATCAAATCTTTGCCCTTAACGGTGCGAATCCTGCAATACCCTTGGAGCCACTGCTGTGGGGATATTTTGGACTGTTGATGTTGGCATCTGCAATTTTGTCGTTGGGAATGTTCATTTCATCGTTAACGGAGAGTACTGTTGTAGCAGCGATCGGAACATTCGGTTTAGTATTGCTGTTGTCGTTGATTGACACGATTTCTAATTCAACGACAGGTATTGTTACTGATATTATCTCCCATATTTCATTGCTGAAACACTATGAGAATTTAGTGCAAGGAGTGGTTGATACGAGTTCTGTGGTGGCATTTGCGAGCTATATTTTGTTGGGGATTTTCTTGACGGCGCAGTCGGTGGAGGCATTTAGGTTTCAGCGATCGTGATTGGTTGTGGGATTTTGTAGTCCCGATCCCCCTAGCCCCCTTGAAAAGAGGGGACATGAATGGGGAGGTGATGAGTTTGGATTGTTGTTATTTTTGCTTTTGTCATGAATGCTTTTAAATTATTGGTTAAGTTCTTTTTGAAAAATGCTGTTTGGTTGGGCGTGGGCTTGATTAGTGCGGCTTGTACTTCGGGGTTGATTGCGGGGTGGGCGAGTTTGCAGACCGGGTTGGCAATTGCGGGAGTTGTATTAATTGGGATTTGGCTTTTGGCGTTGGGGCAGTTTGGGAATCAGCCGAACTTCTGGCAGCGCCGATCGACTCAAGCGGGAACTGGGGCGCTGATTTCGACAGTTTCGATCGCAGTGATTTTAGTCGTGGTCAATTTCTTGGCGGTGCGATATCTCTATCGATTTGACCTGACGGATACAGGAAGATTGTCGATCGCGCCCGAAACGCAGCAGGTTTTGAAAAACCTCAAGCAACCTGTGACGCTCTACCTTTTTGATAAAGAACAAAAGCCGGACGATCGTGACTTGCTGCAAAACTTCCGCCGCCAAAGCCCAAATTTTGCCTTTGAATTTGTCGATCCTGATGCAAACCCTGCACTCGCAAAGAAGTTCGAGGTTAAAAATTCTAATCAATCTCGTGATGTTCATCTAGAATTGCCCAGCAAAAATCGTAAGCAGTTTGTTCAGTCGCTCGGTCCACAGCAGCGCCTTTCAGAAAGTCGATTAGTCAATAGTTTGCTTCAGATTGAGAGCGATCGTAAACCCCGAGTCTATTTCACCCAAGGTCACGGAGAGCGCAGTCTGGATGCGGGTGAAAAGAACTTTGGGGCGGCGCTGAAGGTATTGCAAGACAAGAATTTTGAACCTTTACCGTTGAATTTGGCGCAGACGTTACAGGTGCCGATCGATGCCACAGCAGTGATCTTGGCAGGTCCATCCAAACCGTTTTTTGATGCAGAGTTAAAAGCGACTCAGGACTATTTGGACCAAGGTGGGAACTTAATGGTTTTGATTGATCCCGAATCAGCGGCGAATTTGACGGAGTTGCTCAAAGCTTGGGGTTTGGCGCTAGATGACCGCGTTGCAATAGACGCATCCGGTTCTGGACAATTGCTGAAGCTCGGGCCTGCTGCGCCGATCGTCCAAGATTACAACGGCAACAGTCACCCCATTACCAAAGAGTTTGGCAATAACATCACGTTTTATCCTTTAGCCCGTCCGATCGAAATCAAAGAAGTCCCCGGCGTACAGGTGTCGCCGATCGCCCTCAGCAACAAGCAAAGCTGGGGCGAAACCAATCTTCAAGAAAAGCCGATTAAACTGAACGAAGGCGATCGGCCTGGTCCTTTGCCGTTAGGTGTCGCACTCTCTCGCCCAGTCACCCCAAAAACTCAACCCAGCCCCACCCCAACTCCCACGCCAACCCCAACTGCTGAAAATCCAGACCAGCCAACCCCAGAAGCTTCTGCCAGCCCAACTGCCAGCCCAACCGTCACATCATCTGCTTCTCCATTCCCCAGTCCGCCTGTTACTCCCGGTGGACCCAAAGAATCGCGTTTAGTAGTCTTCGGGAACTCGGCATTTGCGACTGACCAGTTTTTTGGGGCACAGCTCAATGGCGATATGTTCTTAAACTCAGTCACTTGGGTTAGCCAAACCGATGGCCAAGCCCTGTCAATTCGGCCTCGGGAAGTCAAGCGTCGTCAACTGACTTCTACCCCTCAACAAGTGACGATCGTGATGCTCTTAAGTGCCGTGTTGCTGCCGATCGTCGGCTTTGGACTGGCTACTTTGACCTGGTGGCGGCGGCGCTAATATTCAATAAGCATTCAAAAAGTATTGAATGTCTTAATAGCGACTTCTGCTTGAAACCGTCACTATGGAAATGTAAGCGGAATCAACGAGATCCCCTTCAGTTCCTTATGGCGGTGGGTCCATGACAACATTCCAACGAGTCCAACGCATTAGTCCGGCGGAGACTGAAACTCGCGATCGGATTCTCAAAGCTGCCCTGCGTCTCTTCTCCAAGAAGGGTTACGACGGCACAACGACTCGGGAATTGGCTGAAAAAGCGGGTGTCGCTGAAGGAACACTCTTCCGACATTTTGAAAATAAAAAAGCAATTCTCGCAAAGGTTGCGACAGACGGCTGGATTGAGATCTTGACAGACTTGCTGACGGAACTCAGTGAAATGGGCAGCTACAAGGCGGTAGCGCAGGTGATGAAGCGGCGGATGGCGCACCTTCAGGAAAATGCTGACCTAATGCGGGTTTGCTTCATGGAAGTTCAATTCCACGAAGATCTGCGTGAACAAATCCAAGGCGATGTCATTGAAAAAATGACGGATGTGGCAGAGGCGTTTTTCCAGACGGCCATGGATCAAGGCATCTACCGCAAAATGAATCCTCGCTTGGTGGCGAGGGTGTTTTTGGGCATGTTTGCGATTTCCGGGTTTAGCCAAACGACCATCACGGATCCAGGAGCTTCGGTTTTGGAGTTGAAGGATATGGCCGAGGGGATTTCGGAAATCTTCCTAAATGGTGTGCTAGAAAAGGAGTAGAACTTCGCTTTAACTGCTATGGCCGCCGGACGTAATCAATCTGCTCAGTCTGTCACAAATACTCTGATGGCGATGTGCATGGTGGCGGCTGGGCTGACGTTGTACCTGCAAATGCGGATGCCGAAGCCATCGATCGCCCCAAAACCTGTAGCGACCCCTGCTGCGGTCAAACCTGCGGAACTGGTATGGGGCGATCGGGCACAGGATACGCGATTGGTGGTGGACTTGAGCGATCGGGTGGTGTACTTATATCGTGATGAGAAACTCAAGCTGAGCTATCGAGTCGCGGTGGGTCAGCCCGGATGGGAAACG
>JANMIS010000906.1:0-3266 GCA_031375925.1 Synechococcales cyanobacterium OTE_70_concoct_197_sub | reverse complement strand
ATTAACAGTGTTTGTCTAGCGTAACGTATGGCATTTATTATTGTGGGATTGTAGGGTGGTAAGAAATTTCAAACACTATCTAACTCCAACTTTCGTAAGCATCCGCTAGCTTCTCATCGTAGGCATTCGCCCGATAGCTTTCGCCGTTATAACCCCGTGCAAATGCCGCCCAATCCTTACGAATCAAAGCCCGATCGAGTCCGTTAGTTTTAATAAAGTTAAACATGGCCATAAGCTGTTTACCTTCGCTCAGATGCATGTCACGAACGAAAGCTTCCACATCAGCATATCCAGCCGCTCTGTGATTGAAACCCATGACTTGGCCGAGTCCCCAGGATGCCGACTTCATAGCTGCCGCCCGATCGATCGTACAGGCTAAATACAACCGGTCCCATTCCCCCACACCACCAATATAAAGATCACGATTCCACACAGGGCTAGAAATCGACGGCTGGCTGTCGTCGTAGTCCCCATCGGTCAAGTCCGAAAACCAATGCGCCTCAAATAAAATCTTGGGACGGCCATCGCTGTAAAAGCCCGATCCTGCCGCCTCTACCGACACCACTGCTCTCACTGCCGCCACTTCACACTTAATAGAAGCAGCGACCGCTTGATAATCCGCCATTGCCAATCTTGCAGGGGCGGGGAAGATGACGGGAATGCCCGGGATTTCGGGTTCGAGCAGGAGCTTAGCCATGCGGGGTGTCATGACTTTGGCATCGAGGCTGTAGGCCCGACAAAAGCGATCGAAGGCACCTTGGCTCCTCGGTCCCCACTGTCCGCTAGCACTGCCGAGACCATAGCCGATCGCATCCAAGGAAAGCTGGATTTCTTTAGCGAGAGCTAGAGTTCTAGTGACAGGTTCGATCGGATAGGAAGTAGTCCCTCGGTAGATCAGACGAAGATTTGCGGGAAGAGGCACACCCGGCTGGATAACGACAGGATTGGGCTTAGGTTCAACTTTGGGTTCAACTTTGGGTTCAGGTCTGGGTTCAGGTCTGGGTGGGGCTTGGAGAAGCTGTTTGGCGGCTAAGGGTGAGATTTCGTTGATATTGAATTTGTTAGCGGTGGCAAAAGCGCTGTAGGCCGCTTGGCTCTTGGGTCCCCAAGCTCCATCTGCCGCACCGGGCGCTTGACCCCAAACGGTGAGGCGTTGCTGAAGTTCTCTGATGAAGGTTGCGCTGGTGCGCAGGGAAGCGATCGGCCAGGTCGCAGATTGATTGGATAAGGCAAGCAGAGTCGTGGGCGCGACTGGTCTGGGTTCAGGCTTGGGTGGCGTTGGATTCGTCAGCAGTTGTCGAGCCGCCGCAGGAGAGAGTTCGGTGTCTTTAAATCCATTGGCTCTGGCGAATTCGGCGTAGGCGCGCTGCGAGTTTGGTCCCCAGTCCCCGTCCGGTGTTCCGACGTTATATTTCCAGACCTGAAGACGACGCTGCATTTCTAAGGCGAGGGGAACGTTGTCGATGACGGCGGCGATCGGCCAGGTCGTTAGCTGCGAACCGATATCTCGCAAAACCCTCGGCATCACAGGCTTTGGTGCTGGGGTAACAGGTGCTGGGGTGACAGGGGTTGGGGTTGGTCTTGGGGTAACGGGGGTTGGAGGGGTAACGGCTCTTGGCGCTGGGGTGGGAGGCTTCGCTTCGGAGGGGGCATGCTGGAGCAGTTGACGAGCGGCAGCGGGGGAGAGTTCGTCTTCATCAAATTTGTAGGCTTTTGCAAAAGTGCTGTAGGCCCGTCGGCTCTTGGGTCCCCAGTCCCCGTCCGGTGTGCCCACATCGTATCCCCATGCCTTCAATCGCCGCTGAATTTCTAGGGCTAGGGGCACTTCATCGCTGATTTCGTCGAAGGTCCAAGAGTCTGAATTCAGGCCGATCGTGGTTAGGGTCATGGGGATTTGGGGCGTTGGTAGGAGGCTTTATCTAATGCTATACAAAAAATCCCAAGCGGGACACAAATCTGACTACTTCAGCAAAACATCCAGTAGAGAAATCGATCGATCGGGAAAGGCTAAGGGTGCAATTGAGTTGGGGGGAGTCAAAATGAGGTGACTCGTATAGCCTGTGGGCGTTGGGCTGCGGAAAATATGGAGTTTTTGGTTTTTCACATCCAAGACCCAATAGTCTTCAATTCCAGATTGTGCGTAGAGCTTGTCTTTCACTTCACAGTCATATTTCAGCGTCGAGTCAGCGACTTCCACAACCAACGCCAAATCATGGGAACTCGGATGACGATCGGCGTAGTCTAAAGCCGTCCCGCGCACGATCGCTAAATCGGGTTCAGGCTCTGAGAAATCATTGAGTTGAATCGGATCTTGGGTACTGACAAAAAATGGCTGATTTTCGAGGAGTGCATCTAAAGCAACGGCCAATAACCGAAGTCCAAGAACGTGAGGCGTGCCTTTCGCAGCCATAATTAGGATCTGTCCTTCAATGAGTTCGGTTCGATCGTCAGCATTCAATATGCCTAACTCACTCATCTGACGATACTCTTCGATCGTCCAATATTTGAGGGCAGCAGGCTCTGGTGTAAAGATTAAAGTTGGAGAATACGCCAGCGTTTTCATAGATTTTCTGGAGGTCGATCGATGATGCGATGTTTATTTTCTGAGTGCATTTACTCTATCACAGCAATCTTGGGCCATTTCTAACGATCGCGCTCACCGAACGCAGATAGCCTTTGCAACCAACCAACCAACCATATTTGTATGTTTCGGTGCAGGATGGTTGTTATGCGGCAGGTCTTCACGTTTTATGTTCAACTTCAGCAATTCTTTTTATATTCTCCATAATACCAGGTAGCTTCATCCGAAATCTTCGCCCCAGCAAAATTCCAAACAGAAATGCAAAAAACCCTTGAAACGAGACCTCATGAGTAAAGTAAGTCCCGTCTGACTGAACATGAAGGTAACGATAGACATTCAACCGAGAAAGCGGCAGTTTCATGGTGAGCGTGTAGCTTTTTCCTGCATCAAACTGTGAAATTTTAAATGGAGAAGTGGGTCCTGATTTAGGCTTGAGTTTCCCAATGGCTCCCAGGTCAAAAGCACCGTCTAAATTGGAATTGGATAGTTCGGTGTCCCATTCTGACCAATTTGGGACATCTGTCCAAATGGCCCAAATCTGTTCTGGTGACGCGGATGTTTTAAGCGTGTAATTGAATTTCATTTAATTTTGCTACCCTTAGATAACTTTACAGGAGAAAAATTGTTGCACTGTAAACCTCAGAGCTAATTACTTAACCGAATTTGGTTGAAGTCCTAGAATCAA